>VFZH01000017.1 GCA_016871255.1 Acidimicrobiia bacterium
CCGGGCGCGCGGCCGTTTTCGCCGTCTGCGCTGCAGCGCTACGCCGCCTGTCCCTACCAGTTCTTTCTCGGCGCCCTCCTGCGACTGCAACCCGCGGAGCACCCGGAGCCGCTGCAGCAGCTCGATCCGCTGACGCGCGGCAGCCTGACCCACGCCGTGCAGGCGACGCTGTTCCGCGGCCTGCGCGCGCGGCACGCGCTGCCGGTCGTGGACGACACCCTCGAGACGGCGCTCGCCGAGCTGGACCGCGTCGGCCAGGACGTGACCGAGGAGTACCGCGACAGGCTGGCGCCAGCGATTCCCCGTGTCTGGGACGACGAGGTGGCGGCCATCCTGCGCGACCTGCGCACGTGGCTGCACCGGCTGGCGGCGGAGGGCGGCGAGTGGGTGCCGGCGCACTTCGAGCTCTCGTTCGGCCTCCGGCCGGACCCGGAACATGACGCGGCCAGCGTCAAGGATCCGGTGCTGGTGGATGGCCGGTTCGCGCTGCGCGGGTCGGTCGATCTCGTCGAGGCGCACGCCTCGCGGCCGGAACTGCGCGTCGTCGATCACAAGACCGGGAAGAACCGCGTGTCGGGGCCGCTGCTCGTGGGCGGGGGCGCGGTACTCCAGCCGGTGATCTACGCGCTGGCGGTGGAACAGGTGCTGGGGAAGCCGGTCGTGGAAGGACGGCTCTCCTTCTGCACCTCTGCCGGCGGCTTCTCCGTGGAAGCCGTGCCGATGACCGACACGGCGCGCCGGGCGGGCCTCGAAGTGCTGGACATCATCGACCGCGCCATCGCGGAGGGTGCGTTTCCCGCGGCGCCGCGCGAGCGGGAGTGCGACTGGTGCGACTTCCGTCCGGTGTGCGGCCCGCACGCCGTTCTGCGCGCGGCCCGCAAGCCGTCGCCGTCCCCCGACCTCGTGGAGCTCAGGAGCCGGCCGTGACAACCGACCGGCCGCTCCCTGATGCCGCTGCCCGGGAGTTGATCGCACGTGCGCTCGACGAGACCCTGGTCGTCGAGGCGGCGGCGGGCACGGGCAAGACGACCGCGCTCGTCGGCCGCCTGGTCCGCGTGCTCGCCGAAGATCGCGCCCGTGTGCACGACATCGTCGCCGTCACCTTCACCGAAAAAGCAGCCGGTGAGCTGAAGCTGCGGCTCCGCCAGGACCTCGAAAGCGCGCGCGCATCCGCCGATGACGCCGGCCGAAAGCGCCGGCTCGAGCATGCGCTCGCCCACCTGGAAGACGCGCACGTCAGCACCATCCACGGCTTCTGCGCCGAGCTGTTGCGGGAGCGACCGGTAGAGGCTGGCGTGGACCCGCTCTTCACCGTGCTGACCGAAGAGCACGCCTCGCGCCTGTACGACGAGGCGTTCGACGTCTGGTTCCAGGCGTCGCTGGCGGACCCGCCCGAGGGCGTACGCCGATCGCTGCGGCGGCTGAGCCGCTTCTTCTCCGGGGATGACGACGGGCCAGTCGAACGGCTGCGGCGGGCGGGGCGGGCGCTTCTCGAGTGGCGCGACTTCCCGGCGGCCTGGACGCGGCCTGCCTGGTCGCGACTCGACGACATCGCCGCGCTCGCGGCCGAGGTGCGCGCGTTTGCGGAGCTGCGGGCCCGCGCGTCGAGCCGGCGCGATCCCCTGTACACGAGCACGGAAGCGGCGGCCCGGACGGCCGAGGCCCTCCGGCTGCTCGAGGCCGACGGCGGCGCCGACGCGGATGGGGGTGAGGCGCTGCTGGTGGATCTGGCGCAGGACACGCGCTTCTGCCAGTGGGTGCGCAAGGGGTCCGGCGCGTCGTTCGGACCGGACCTGCCGCGCACACGGGTGCTGGAGGCGCACGCGGACCTTGTCCAGGCGCTCGAGCGCTTCCGCGCGGACGCAGACGCCGATCTGGCTGCGCTGCTGCGCGACGAGCTGCGAGGGGCGGAGGAGCGGTACGTCGGCCTGAAGGCGAGGGCCGGCGCGCTCGACTTCCTCGACCTGCTGCTCCTGGCTCGCAACCTGGTGCGCGATCACGCGGCGGCACGCGCCGGGTTCCAGCAGCGATTCGCGCGCATCTTCGTGGACGAGTTCCAGGACACCGACCCCCTGCAGGCGGAGATCCTGCTGCTGCTCGCGGCGTCCGACCCGGCCGAGCGCGACTGGACCGCGGTGACCCCGGCACCGGGGAAGCTGTTCATCGTCGGCGACCCGAAGCAGTCGATCTACCGCTTCAGACGCGCTGACGTGGAGACCTACAACCGGGTGTGCCTGCAGGTCGAGGCCCGCGGGGCGACGCGCGTGCAGCTGACGACCAGCTTCCGCGCCGTGCCGGCCATACAGCACGCCGTCAACGCGGCGTTCGCGCCGCTGATGCAGCCGGACGCGCGCGCGTGCCAGGCGGGTTACGTGCCCCTGGATCGGCACCGGCTGGAACATCCGGGTCAGCCGGCCGTCGTGGCGCTGCCGGTCCCACGGCCTTACGGAACGAAGCGTCTGGCCCAGACGTCGGTCGATGCCTCGTGTCCGGACGCGGTCGGCGCGTTCATCGCGTGGCTGGTGAGGGAGAGCGGGTGGACGGTGACCGAGCGCCGGACGGGCGATGAGCGGGTCCCCGTGGCCCCGCGCCACATCTGCATCCTGTTCCGGAAGATGGTGCGCTTCGATCGGGACCTGACGCGGCCCTACGTGGACGCGCTGGAGGCGCGTGGCGTGCATCACCTGCTGGTGGGCGGCCGCACGTTCCATGAGCGGGAGGAGATCGAGACACTCCGTGCGGCGCTCACCGCGATCGAGTGGCCGGACGACGAGCTGTCGGTGTTCGCCACGCTCAGGGGCGGGTTGTACGCCATTCCCGATGAAGATCTGCTGGAGTACACGCGCAGCCACCCGCGCGGCCTCCACCCGTTCCGCGTCCCCGCCGATCTGCCGGAGCACCTGAAGCCGATCGGCGAGGCGCTGGAGCTGCTGGCGTCGCTCCACCGCGGCCGGAACCGCCGGCCGGTGGCCGAGACGATCGCGCGCCTGCTGGCGGCGACGCGCGCGCATGCGGGGTTGGTCCTGCGGCAGGGTGGCGCGCAGGTGCTGGCCAACGTGCTGCACGTCTCGGAGCTGGCGCGGCAGTTCGAGATGAGCGGGGGCGTGTCGTTCCGCGGGTTCGTCGACGAGCTGCGCGAGGCCGCCGAGCGGGGCCGCGCGACCGAGGCGCCGATCCTGGAAGAGGGGAGCGACGGCGTGCGGCTGATGACGGTCCACAAGGCCAAGGGACTGGAGTTCCCGGTCGTCATCCTCGCCGATGTCACCGTGAAGCTGTCGGCCTCGGAAGCCGATCGCCATCTGGATCCCGAACGGGGCCTCTGCGCACTGCGCATTGGCGGCTGGTCGCCCCGCGAGCTGCTCCTGCAGCAGCCGCTCGAGCAGGAACGGGACCGGCAGGAGGGGATCCGCGTGGCCTACGTGGCCAGCACGCGCGCCCGCGACCTGCTGGTCGTGCCGGCCGTGGGTGACGGGCCGTTCCCGCCGGAGGGCTGGGTCGGTCCGCTCGATCGCGTCCTGTACCCTCCCGTGGAGGCGCGGCAGCAGGCGCGGCCGGCTCCGGGGGCGCCTCTGTTCCTGAAGGACTCGGTGCTGGAGCGTCCCGACGATGAGCCTGCCCGTCCCGACACGGTGAGGCCTGGCCTGCACCTGGTGCCCGATCCTGTGAGCGGTGCCACCTGCGAGGTCGTGTGGTGGGATCCGCGCGCCCTCGCCCTCGACGCGGATCCCCCGCTCGGGCTCCAGCGCCAGGAGCTCATCGTGAAGGACGTGCCGGGGCACGTCGTCGACGCCGGCAAGCGCCGGTACCACGCCTGGCGCGACGGACGCGACCAGGCGGTGGCTGCGGCATCACGGCCCACGCTGGAGGTGCGCACGGCCACGGGCTGGGCGTTCGACGCCGACGGCACGCTCGTGGGCGATGGAGTCGTGGACGTACAG
Organism: Acidimicrobiia bacterium; assembly: GCA_016871255.1. Taxonomy (GTDB): domain Bacteria; phylum Acidobacteriota; class Vicinamibacteria; order Vicinamibacterales; family UBA2999; genus VFZH01. The sequence goes on from VFZH01000017.1 coordinate 3,939, forward strand.
CAGGTCAACGGGCACGATGGCGATCGGCCGTCGGGCGCCCGGTTCGGTGCGCTGGTGCACGCGTGTCTCGCAGCCGTCGACTTCACGTCCGGGGCCGACGGGCTGGACGCGCTCGTGGCGGCGGAGGGCCGGATTGCGGGCGCGACGGACGACGAAGTGGCGGCCGCCGGCCAGGTGGTGGCGCGCACGCTCTCCCATCCGCTCCTCGAGCGGGCCCGCGCGGCCGCCAGGCTGGGACACTGCCGGCGCGAAACGCCCGTGACGGTGCTCGTCGGCGGCCTGCTCGTCGAGGGGGTGCCGGACCTGGTGTTCGAGGAGGATGAGGGGTTCGTGGTCGTGGACTTCAAGACCGACCGGGAGATCGGCGACGCGGTCGATCGCTACCGGCGGCAGGTCGCGCTCTATGCGCATGCCGTGACGGAAGCCACCGGCCGGCCGGCCCGCGCGGTGCTGCTGAGGGTGTAGGCGAATGGGTGCGTCCGGGTCAGGTCGACTCGATCGTGCGTCCGCGGATCATGAGGCCGAGGCCCGGCTCCTCTCGCACGTACGGCCGCCGGACTGGGTGAACCCGGCGCCGCGCGACCGCTACGACCTGGTCGTGATCGGCGGGGGCACGGCAGGCCTGGTCAGCGCCATGGGCGCGGCGGGGCTGGGAGCCCGCGTCGCGCTGGTCGAGCGGCACCGGCTCGGGGGCGACTGCCTCAACACCGGCTGCGTGCCCTCGAAGGCGCTGCTCCGGTCGGCACGGGCGGTCCGCGAGGCGCGGCTGGCGGCCGGTCTGGGCACGGCCGGGAGCCATGTCGCAGCCGATGCGCGCGAGGTCCTGCGGCAGGTGCGCGACCTGCGCGCGGCGATCGCCCCGAACGACTCGGCGGCGCGGCTGACGGCGGCCGGCGTGGATCTGTTCTTCGGCGACGCCTGCCTCACCTCTCCGGAGACCGCCGGCGTCGGCGCATCGGTGCTGCGATTCCGCCGCGCGATCGTGGCCACGGGCACGCGGCCCGCCCTGCCGCCGATCCCGGGCCTGGCCGACGTGCCGTTCCTGACGACGGACAGCGTGTTCGACCTGGCCGACCTGCCGCGCCGGCTGCTCGTGCTCGGGGCGGGGCCCGTCGGGTGTGAGCTGGCTCAGGCCCTGGCCCTGCTCGGCAGCCAGGTCCACCTGATTGACATCGCACCGCGCGTGCTCCCGAACGAAGATCCCGACGCCTCGGCGCTCGTGGCGCGACAGCTTGCCGCCGACGGCGTGGATCTGAGGCTGGCCGCGCGCGTCGAACGGGTCGGCCGCGAGGGGAGCGGCGTCCGTGCGACCGGATCGGGGGCCGCGGGACCGCTCGATGTGGACGCGGACGCGGTGCTCGTCGCCGCCGGACGGACGCCGAACGTCGAGTCGCTGGGGCTGGCTGCGGCGGGCGTTCGCACGAGTGCCGGCGGCGTCGTGGTGGACGACCGGCTCCGGACGTCGAGCCGGCGGATCTACGCGGCCGGCGATGTGGCGATCGGCTGGAAGTTCACGCATGCCGCCGACGCGTCGGCGCGCATCGCGATCCAGAACGCGCTGTTCTACGGACGGCGCCGGGTGTCCGCGCTGGTGGTGCCGTGGTGCAGCTACACGCACCCCGAGGTGGCGCACGTGGGTCTGACGGCCGCCGAGGCCGCTCGATCGGGCGCCGGGGCGCTGACCGTGCCGCTGGGCGACGTCGATCGGGCCGTGCTCGATCGCGACGCGGAGGGGTTCGTGCGGGTGCACCATCGCGCCGGGCGGATACTCGGGTGTACAGCCGTGGGCCCCCGGGCCGGCGAACTCATCGGCTACGCGGCCGAGGCGATGCGGGCCGGACGATCGCTGGGCGATTTCGCCGGGGCCGTCTTCCCGTACCCGACCCACGCCGAAACGTTCCGGAAGCTCGGTGATGCGTGGCGGCGGAGCCGCTTGACGGCAAGCGTGCGCGCGGCCTTTGCGCGCTACTTCGCTGTGGCGCGATGGCTGCCCTGATGATCGGACGAAGTCGTCTCCAGCCGTTGGCGGCCCGCTCTGCGACTCGTGTGGTACATTTCAGGGGCCTCTCCCACCGATGAGCGCGCTGCCCCCTCTCAGTCCCGATACGGCTGCCCGGTTGCTGGGTCTGGTGGACGAGCGCCTGTTCGTCCTCGCCGTGGCCGCGGACGGAAGCGTGGCGCTCGAGTGGGCCCACCCCAGCGTGGCCGACCTGACGGGATACCCCCGGGAGGAGCTTCAGGCACTGGGCGGATGGCCGGCCATTCTCCACGAAGCCGACCGGGCGCATGTGCTCGACGAGGTGGGACGCGCGGTGGCCGGCGAACCGGTCGAATACGAGTACCGCTACCGCACGCGGGCCGGCGAGATCGTGTGGGCGAGGAACCGCCTGCAGCCGGTGCGGGACGAAGCCGGGCGCGTCGTGCGCCTGTGCGGCACGGCTCAGGACCTCACCCGCCACGCGGAGACGCAGGAGCTGGCGCGCACGCGCGAGCGGCAGCTCCGCGATCTGCTGGACGCGTTGCCGATCGGCGTCTGGTTCGTGGACCGGCGCGGCATCGTGCAGATGGTCAACGCCGTGGGGCGGCGGATGTGCGATGAGGCGCGCGCCGGGGGGCACGCGGACCGCACGCGATCCATCGCCGACGATGCCGTGCTGCGCCAGGTGCTGGAGACCGGAGAGCCCGCGGCGGATCGCGAGCTGACCGTCGAGCTGCCAGACGGCTCGCTCCGCGTGCTGCTGGGGTCGTTCGTGCCGGTGCGCGACAGCGCGGGTGGCGTGTCCGGTGCGATCTGCCTGTTCTCCGACGTCACGGAACGCAAGCGGATGGAGGCCCAGCTGCTGCAGGGGCAGCGCATGGAGAGCATCGGCCGCATGGCCGGCGGCATCGCGCACGACTTCAACAACCTGCTGACGATCATCATCGGGTGCGCGGAGATGACGCTGCAGTTCGACCACGCGGGACCCTCGAAGGCGGAATGGGAGGAGACGCTCGCCGCGGCGCGGCGTGCCTCGCAGCTCACCAGCCAGCTGCTCGCGTTCGCGCGGCAGCAGCCCGTGGTGCCACGGATGGTGGACTTCAACCTGATCGTGACGCGCGTCGAGGGGCTGCTGCGCCGGGTCATCGGCGAGGACGTTCGACTCGAGGTGCGCACGCACGGCGAGCCGCTGCCGGTGAACATCGATCCCGGGCAGTTCGAGCAGATCCTGCTGAACCTGGCCGTGAACGCACGCGATGCCATGCCGGGGGGCGGGACGCTGCGCGTGACCACGGGCATCGAGCAGGTGACGCCAGCCGAGGCGCACCGGCACCCCGGTCTGGAGCCGGGGGAGAAGGTGAAGCTGACCGTCAGCGATACCGGCGTGGGGATTCCCGACGACGTGCGGAGCCGCATCTTCGAGCCGTTCTTCACGACGAAAGGGCCGGGCCGTGGCACCGGGCTCGGTCTGGCCATGTGCTACGGCATCGTCAAGCAGGCCGGTGGGTACATCGGCGTCCACAGCGACGTGGGCAAGGGGGCGACGTTCTGGGTGTACCTGCCTGTGGCACATGGCGAGATCCCGGCTGAGGAGCCGGTGCACCCTGCCGTGACCACGCAGAGCCACGCACGGATTCTGCTGGTCGAAGATGAGCGGGCGGTGGCGGATTTCACACGACGGGCGCTGGAGCTCGGTGGCTACGCCGTCAGGGTTGCTCACAGCGGGGCCGAGGCGCTGGAGATGCTCGATGCGGCCGACGAGCCCGTGGACCTGCTGCTGGCCGACGTCGTGATGCCCGACATGCGCGGGACGGCGCTGGCCCGCCGCGTCCTGCAGCAGGACCCCGGGATGCGGGTGCTGTTCGTGTCTGGCTATCCCGGTCCGCTCGAACCGGACTTCTCGACGGCGCAACTCCTCCAGAAGCCGTTCACCCCCTCGGAGTTGCTGCAGTACGTCGGCGAAGCGCTCCGCAACTGACGGCGCCGCGCGCCGGCCTGAGCCCCCTTGTACACACGAACAGCCGCCGGAACCGCGCTGAACGCGGTGCCGGGGCTGCCGTGAAGCTGAAACGAGGAGCGCGGTTTCAGCGCTGGTGCGCGGCCGCGCGCTCGGGACCCGGGATCGCCATCAGATCCGGATGGGCGTCCACGTGCGCCTTCACAATCGCCTCGGCCTGCGCCATCGCGTCGGCATCACCCAGGCGATAGATCGTGTTTGCCTCGATGAGGTCCTTCTGGCTCTCCGGCGTCGAGTCGTGGCTGTCGTAGATGGCGGCGACCGGGCAGGCCGGTACGCACGCGCCGCAGTCGATGCACTCCTCGGGATGGATGTAGAGCATGTTGGCCGTTTCGAACTCCGGCTCGTCCTTCCGCGGGTGGATGCAGTCGACCGGACACACGTCCACGCAGGCGGTGTCCTTCGTGAAGATGCACGGGTCTGTGATGACGAATGGCATGCCGGAGAGCTTAATACAAGAGGCGCCCATTGTGCATCTGCCGGCTGCCGGGCGCGCACACGCCTCGCCGGCGAGCCCGCGAATGGCGCCGCCGGGTACGTAGGATCTACCGCGGCCGTGCCCGATCGGCGGGCGGCCGGGCGGCCGCTCCGCCACATCCCCCACGGTCCGGGACGCGCGTCCAAGTGACCGCCTGACAGCGATATGCACGGGGGGGCTCTGGTCCTCGGGGCCGACGGCACGTCGGTTGCTGATCCCCGGTACATGCCGACACATACCATCATTCGCACCGGGCTCGGCGTGCTCGTGGCCGAGGCGGTGGGGTGCGGCGAATCACCGACCAGGCCGACACCGCTTCCATCCGTCTCGGGAAACTGGACGGACGCACTCGAGTCGTCCAGCAACAGCGCACGCGCCGTGGACGTGAGCATCTCGCAGGCGGGGAACTCCGTGGCGGGCACGTGGGTCAACCAGTCGTCCGATTGGAACGGGACGATCGGCGGCACGATCAGCGGTACGACGTTCACCGGCACGGCAACGCTCAGGTGAACGTCACCCGGGTTTTCGGGATCGTGCAACGGCGTTCCCGCCGGGGTCCATTCCCGCCGGGGTCTGACCCGGGTCAGACCCGGGTCTGACCCCGGTACGCAGTTCCTGCAACGGTGTGGAAAAGCCGGCCGGCAAGGTCGGCGGTGCTTCGCGGAGGCGACACTCCTGACACGCAGGTTGGTTCGGCCGACCGCGACGAGGAGGGACGATGGACTTCGCGATTTACGGCACCGCATTGACGGCGACGCTGGACAGCCTGATCGGATCCGCGCGCGTGTTCCTGCCGAGCCTGCTCGGCGCGCTGGCGCTGCTCCTGGGCGGCTGGCTGCTTGCGCACCTGTTGCGGCGGCTGGCCACGCGGCTCAGCCGCGACGAACGCGCGCTGTCGAAGGTGTCCTTCGCCGTGCGCCGCCGTCTGCCGTGGCTGCACATCAACCTGGGGACCGCGTTTCTCGCCGCGGCCGTCGTCGGGCTGTTCGATGACACCATCGCGCAGTTCACCGCGCTGGCCGTGTTGCTGCCCGTCGTGGCGGGGCAGTCCGGCAACACCGGCGCGCAGGCGCTGGCGGTGACGATGCGGGGGCTGGCGCTGCGCGAAGTGCGCCCGCGGCAGTGGCTGCGCATCGCGTTCAAGGAGAGCCGCGTCGCCCTGATCAACGGAGTGGCCGTGTCGGTGACCACCTCAGCCGGCGTCTGGCTCTGGAGCCAGTCGCCGGGGCTGGCGCTCGTCATCGGTCTGGCGATGGTGATCTCGATGCTCGCAGCCGGGCTGGCCGGCGCCGTGATCCCGATTCTGCTGACCGTGTCCGGTCAGGACCCGGCGCAGGCGTCCTCGATCATCCCGACGACCGCCACGGATGTTGTCCGGTTCCTGAGCCTCCTCGACTTGGCAGCCGTGTTCGCCAGCCTGCTGTGACACAGGGGTCAGACCCGGGTCTGACCCGGGTCTGACCCCTGTGCTCAGAATCTGCGTACGTGTGGATGGCGGTTACTCGTCCCATGGGTCCCAGGCCTCGCGCCGCTGGACGCGGCGACGGATGACGATGGCGAAGGCGAGAAAGGCGAGCAGCATGATCGCGGTCCACAGCGCGCCGCCACTGGTGACGACCGGAATCCAGGCGATCCAGTCCAGGTAGGGCTGCCAGGCGAGCGCGGCGGCCTGGGCGGGCGTCTGTCCGGTGTGGCGCGCGAAGGCCATCGGAAACGGAAGCCCGCGGGCCACGTCGTCGGCAATGGCGCCGGGCACCGCCGGTCCGGCGCGCTCACGCACGCTGGACACGAGTGCCGCGGACAGCAGGTACGCCCGCGTCAGGTTGTCTGCGGCCGCGGACTCGAACATCTGCTCCACGACCGGCAGCCTGGCCTCGCGTTCCGAACTCAGTAGAAGCCGCATGCCGGCGACCCATCCCCAATCCTGCTCCACCGAGGTGGCCACCCCTTCGTGAAACCACCGTGGCAGGTGCCCGCCGTCCGCCTGCGCGGTGAGGGCGGCGTGTGCGATCTCGTGCCAGACCACGGCTTCGAGCGACCCGTAGGGATAGGGCCCCACGCGGCCGGGAAAGATGGTGATGCGGTCTGCACCAACCGCTAGGCCAGCCACGCGCCGCGGCGCCATCGTGGCGCGGACGTCCGCTTCCGCGACCAGCGTGACGAAGATTCGCGGCGGCGGTTGAAGACCTGCGCGTGCGAGCGCCACGGCGAGCGCCGTGCGATCGATGCTGCGGACCCGCTCGGCCTGTTCCGCCAAAGGGGCCACGGCGTCCACCTCCAGGTCGATCGCAGGAGGTTGTGCCCGGACGCCACACCCGGCAGCTGCGCACAGCACGGCTGCGATGGCCGCGCACCGCACGGCGACACTCACGGCGCCCTGTCGGCTCCGTCGCTGATGGGCGCCAGCAGATCCTCCAGGAAGAACGCGGACAGCGCCGCGCGGCCTGTCACGCCAGCCTTCCCGTAGATCGCCTGAGCCTGTGCGCGGATCGTGCGCTCGGTTGCGGCGCGGACGGCCGATATCTCGCGCAGGCTGAGCCCCTTGAGCAGGAGCAACGCGACCTCCCGCTCCGCCTCCGTCAGGTGCCAGCGACCGAACTGCGCATCGATGGCGTCGCCAAGGCCGTTCAGGTGTGCGCGCGCTTCTGCGCGCCAGCGCCGGCCTTCCAGCCGGGCGACCTCGAGATCGCGGAGCAGCGCCCGCTGATCCTCCCGCTGCTGGCCCAGCGCGCGCATGAGCAACCCGACGCCGACCGAGGCCACGACGATCGGGACGATTTCCACGAGCTCGAGCAGCATGGCGGTCATACCCCTGTCAGGCTCTTCACGCAGTTCGAGCCAGAGGAACAGGGCGACGCCTGCCACGATGCCGACTGTGGCCACCACCCGTCCGCGACGATCGATGAGTTCCCTCACGGTCACCTCGGCGGGAACAGGAGCACGATGCCCACCTCCGGCGCCCAGTCGGTCGCCTTCGACGTCAGCCCGAGGCCGCTATTGAGCTTGACGCAGACCCGCGGCGAGACGAACCACTGGGCTTCGCCGATCAGCGCCACCTCGTCCTCCGTGCCTTCGACAGCGGCGTACAGCCGCCACGACGGCGACAGCCGGCGCAGGTACTCTACCCCGTACTCCCCGGCGGCGAACCGGCTCGACAACGCGTGTTCGTACCGCACCGAGCCCTTGAAGGTCAACGTACCCCGGTTGAGGCCGCGCACCAGGCCCAGGCCGAACTTCACCTCGGTGCCTGGCGTGCCGATCAGCGGCTTGCGCCCGTGGTGCGGAACCACGAACTCGGTGTAGCTGAAGAGCTCCGGCCGGGCGCCTGTCTCGCGCGCCCATCGCCACCGGAGCTGACCTTCGACCTCCCCGAGGCCCGATTCCTCGAGGCGGGCGGGCTGGGTCGAGCCATCCAGCGGGTTCTTGTCGAGACGTGCCCGGATCACGGCGACCTCGCCTTCCAGGGCGATGTCTTCGGTCAGGCCGTAGGCCACGAAGAGCAGCCACTCGTCCGCGCGATATCGCCCGCGGAAGTCCGAGCCGGTGCCCTTGAAGCCCAGCTCCTCGGCCTTGTACTCGAAGTCCCGGTCGCGATAGTGCTCGAAGTACGGGTACACGAGGAGTTCGCCCCGCCGGATATAGGTGCCAAACATCGACGTGGCGACCCCCTCGCCCCGGTCCCGCAGGTACGGCGCGGTGGGAGGGCCCTCCGCCGGAGGCGGACCGGCTCCGGTCTGGGCCCATCCGGGGGGCGGCAATCCTCCCGCGACCGGCACGGCGAAAAGGACGGTGAACAGAACGGTTTGGTGTCTGAGGCTCATGGCTCCCCCTTTGGAGCCCCGGAGAGGGCTCGAGGAGGGCACGGTAGGTTGCGGGGTGGCGGGCGTCCATTGGCGGAACGCCGTACGCCGCGCGCCAACGGTCCGCCCATGGACGTACGACATCCGTTCATCGCTCGCGGCCGCGGCCGACCTGGACCCTACGACGACGGCACCGGGCAACTGCCCAAAGTCTCCGCACCGTCCATGGGGTCAGACCCGGGTCTGACCCGGGTCTGACCCCGGTACGCGGATCTTGCCAGGGTGTGGAAAACCGGGTCAGAAGCGGACGAGGCGGGTGAGCTTCACGGCCAGCGTGCGGTTCACGAGTTGCGGAAACCCGGTCGCACTCGTGTCCCGCCCGTCGCTGTAGACGGCGTAGAAGTCGCTGCCGCTGCGGTACTCCCAGTGCAACCGGACGCTGGCACTCAGCGACGCGGCCCCGGCGTTGTACTGGATCAGGCTGCTCACCAGCAGCCGCGGCGTCGGCGAGACGATGATCCGCGAGGTCAGCTGCGTCACGCGGAAGCTGCCGAACGGCAGATCCACCCAGTTGACCGACAGCCGCGGCTCGACGGCGAAGAGGCTCGTTGGCGCCACGCGGCCGTTGTAGCTGATCTCCCGCCGCGTGCCCCCATACAGCGATCCAACGGTGGCGGCGAACGTCCCCGACACGAGCCGCTGCTGGCCGAGCTGATACGACAGCCGCGTGGTCTCGTAGCTGTAGCCGCCCGCCGGCACGGCCACCCCAGGGGCGATCGCGAAGTCGCGCGGCAGCCGCTCATACTCCCGCGTGTGCCGCAGCGCGAAGGTGTCGCTGTTCTCGAAGTCCACGCCGAACTCCCCGCGCCCGCGACGATTCTGGATGCGCGCGTCCGCCACGCCGGTGATGACGTCGAAGCCGCCCTCGAAACTGAGCTGCCGGACAACGTCGCTCCGGCGCACCCGCGGGCTGAACCGCGCATCGGCGGTGGTCCGCGCGAAGTCGGTGCGCTGCACGTAGCCGATCTCGGGGTTGAAGGCCGCGCCGACGTTGAGGTGCTCGGCCGTGAGCCCGTAGCGATCCGTGTCGTACCCGAACGTGGCACGGTAGCTGTCCTGGCCGCCAGACCGGCCGGGCGTCGAGGTGCGGGCCCACGAGCCCTGCACGGTCACTTCGTCGTTCAGCAGCAGGCTGACGTCGCCGCCGAACGCCAGGTTCGTGGCCGTCCCCGCGCCCGACGGTGCCCGGCGCGTCACGATCGCCCCGATGCTGCTGCGCCGCAGGATGTCGAGCTTGGCGCGCGCGGCGGTGAAGTTGGTCGAGACCGCGCCCGCCTCGGGCTTGTCGCCCGTCTGGATGTTGACCAGGCCGATCGACGCGCGCCCCACCTTCCCGGTGAGCCGTCCGCCGGCGCGCACCGGCACGGCCTGCCCCTGGCTGAGCCCGATGCGCCGGCTGAAGAAGACGACCGGCACGTCCCCCGGCGTCAGCGTGCCCGCCGGAGCCGGCGGGTTGCCAAAGTAGAAGATGCCCTGCCCTTCCAGAAAGAAGTCGCGCTTCTCCGGAAAGAACAGGCTGAATCGCGTGAGGTTCACCTGCTGGACGTCTTCCTCGATCTGCGCGAAGTCGGTGTTGATCGTGGCGTCGAAGATCAGGCCGCGCGTCAGGCCGTACTTGAAGTCGAGCCCCACGTCGCCCGCCGGATCGTTCGCGTAGGGGCGGACGGCACCACGGTCGGTGGTCAGCGACGCCACGGCGTAGGGCTTCACCTCGAGGTTGATCGACTGTTCGGGCGCCTCCACGCCAACCAGCGTCGCGGCCCGCTCCAGCTTCCAGATGGCCGGCGGTCCCCACGCCGCAGGCACGGCGGCGAGGTACGACATCTCGTTCTTCCACTTGATGACACGCCGCACGTTGATGCCCCACGTCTGCGCGCCGCTCCCGGCGTAGCGCAGCGACTTGAACGGGATCGCCATCTCCATCGCCCACCCGGCACCGGACCGGCTGACGCGAACCTCCCAGACCGTGTTCCAGTCCGAGTTGCCCGATTCCTCGATGATGGCCTGATCGCGGATGCCGCCGTTGGGCGTCGTCTGGAAGTAGAAGCCGTTGCGCCGGTCCAGGAACGTGTCGAGCACGACCGAGATGCTGTCGTTCTGCGACATCAGGTTGGAGTCGCGCCTGAGCTCGGTCGCCACCAGGCGATCCATGCGGCTGTGGTGACACCGCGCCGCGACGTACAGGTTCTCGTCGTCGAAGAACACCCAGACGTCGGTCGGCTCGGTGGTGGCGGCCCCCTCCAGCGGCTCCTGCTGGACGAAGTCGCCAGCGGGAGGGACCGTGCCGTAGATCGGCTCGTCGAGCCGGCCATCGAGCGTGAGCGGTTCCACCAGCCGAACGGCGCGGACGACGCGGCCGGCTCCCGCAGGCTGCGCGCCGAGCGGCACGGGGAGAGCGGCGGTCAGCAGGAAGGCGACGACCGCAGGGAACGAGCGGAGTCCCACGTCACCTGTGCAGGCGAACAGGCGCACGATGCCGGTTCGGGTGGGTCGGGGCCGAGCCCGGGGGTGCCGGGCCCGGCGGAGTGGTTCAGGCAGGCACCCGCAGCGCGCGGCCGTACAGCGCCAGCAGGCGCGTGAACGCCAGCTCGGCCTGCTTCTCGTTGTAGACCTGGGAGTCCGGCGGACACCAGCCGTGCGCCGCACCGGGGTAGACGTAGACTTCGGCCAGCCGCCTCGCCTTGTCGAACGTCTCGGTGAGCACCGTCTTCTCTTTCGGGTTGCGCTGGTCGTCGTTCTCGGCGATGGCGACGAGGAACTGCGCGTTCGACTTCGCCGCCTGCAGGTGCGGGCTGTTCGGCTGGTTCGTCACGAGGCCCCCGCCGTGGAACGACGCTGCCGCACCGACGCGAGCCGGCATCGCGGCCGCGGTACGGAGCGCCATCGGCCCGCCCATGCAGTAGCCCTGCGTGCCCATCGGCAGGTTCTTCGACACCGACGGCTGCTGGTCGAGCCAGCCGATGAACGCTCTCGCGTCGGTCATGTGCGTCGTCTCGTTGAGCGCCTGCGCGAGCGACATGACCTCCTTGATCGGCGTGCCGGCGCCCTGCGGGGCCGTCGGGGCCTTCATCTGCCGGTAGAAGGGGTTGACGACGAGCACCGAGTACTCGAATTCGGCCAGCCGCTTCGCCATCTGGCGGAACGCCGGCCGCAGCCCGAAGATGTCGGGCCAGACGAGCACCCCGGCCGCAGTTCCGGTCGCGGGGCGCACGAAGTAGGCGTCAGCGGTGCCGTCGGGGGTCTTGATCGTGACCTCCGACTCGGTGACGGCGACGGCGTGCGCCACCTCTGGCAGCATCATCGCCATGCTGCCGGCGCCCAGAATGGCCCCGAACTGCCGGCGCGTCACCAGGCCGCGCTGTTCGTATTCCAGTCGGTCCTGCTCGAAGTGATCCTGGTCGCACATACTCGCTCCTCGTGTGGAATGGCCGGGCCCGGGCACAGCCCGACCGCAACACTCTATACCGATTCGGGCCCCGGACAAGGCCCGCCGTGGTACGGGGCCGTCTTGACCGTCCGGCCGGTCCCCGGTACAAACGTGCCGTGCATGCACGGGCCTGTGCGCGGTCTGCGCGGATCCCGAGGCAATCGGGGGCAGCGATGCAACGACGACAACGAACCGCAGGCGGGTGGGCCATTCCGGTCGCAGTCATGGTGACCTCGGGCGCGGCGCTCGCCGCGTCGCAGGCGGGCCCCGGGGGTGCGCCGAACACGCTGACGGCCGCTGAAACGGCCGCCGGCTGGACGCTGCTCTTCGACGGCCAGACGCTGTCCGGCTGGAGCCGTGCGAACCGCGACGCCGACTGGCACGTCAATCAGGGCGCGATCACGTACACCACGGGGGGCGGACTGCTCTGGACCGACCAGGAGTACGGGGATTTCGAGCTCACGCTCGACTTCCTGGCCGCCGCCGACGCCAACACCGGCGTGTTCCTGCGGTGCAGCGAGCCGGGCCCGAAGACCTGCTACGAAGTCAACATCTTCGACGCGCACGAGACCGATCCGACCGGCAGCATCTTCGGCGTCCACTCCGTGCTGCCGAAACGTCCCGCCACGGCGGGAACGTGGAACAGCTACGCGATCACGGCCAGCGGCAACCACCTGGTGATCCGGCTGAACGGCGAAGTCGTGACCGACATCCGCGACACCACCCTCAACCTCGTGCGCGGCCGGATCGGACTGCAGGCCGGTGGTCCCGGTGGTCCGGGCGTCGCGAGGTTCCGGAACCTCAAGGTTCGGCCGCTGTGAATCGGGCGGCCATCACCGGGTGGGGCGCCGCCATGCCTCCGGCGGTGCTCACCAACGCCGACCTGTCCACGTTCCTCGACACCACCGACGAGTGGATCACCACCCGCACGGGGATGCAGGAACGGCGCATCTCGCACGTCAGCGCCACGGAGATGGCCACGCTGGCCGCGCGCCGGGCGCTCGCCTGTGCCCGGCTCGATCCCGGCGATCTCGAACTCATCGTCTACGGCAGCTGCAGCAACGACGAGCAGGTGCCCAACTCCGCCTCGGCCGTGCAGGCGCGGATCGGGTCGGCGCGGGCCGCGTCGGTGGATCTCAACACCGCCTGCACCAGCTTCCTGTACGGGCTGTCGGCGGCCAGCGGGATGATCCGGGCGGGGAGCGTCCGGAACGCCTTGGTGATCGGCGTGGAGCTGATCTCGCCCTACATGGACTGGGAGAACCGGAACGTCGCCGTGCTCTTCGGCGACGGCTGCGCCGCGGTCGTGCTGCAGGCGACGGATCGCGAGGAAGGCCTGCTGGGCGACGACCTCGGCTGCATCGCGGATGCCCGGGCCGCCCTCCGCGTGCGCGGCATGGGATGCGCCTACGCCAACCGCGGCATCGTGTTCGGCGACACGGCGTGGGACTTCGACGGCCAGGAGATCTTCAGGCGCGCGGTGCAGGGGATGACCCGAGCCAGCGCAGCGGTGCTCCAGAAGTGCGGCGTGACGCCGGAGCAGATCGACCTCGTGGTGCCGCACCAGGCCAACCTCCGGATCATCGAGGCGGTGGTGACGCGCACGGGCATCCCGATGGAGAAGGTGATGCTGACCGTGCAGCGCTACGGCAACATGAGCGCCGCCACCGTCCCGGTCGCGCTGACCGAAGCCGTGGCCGAAGGACGGGTGAAGCCGGGCTCCTTCATCCTGATGCCGGCGTTCGGGGCCGGTCTGACCATGTGCGCGCATCTCGTGCGGTGGGGCGACCGTGTCGCGCCGCTCGCGACGATCGAGGACGGCCTGCCGCCGTGCACGAAGACGGCGCTGGAGATGGTCAACGACGTGCGGGCGCTGAAAGCCGGGGCGCGCGAGCGCTCCGGCGCGGGCCTCCAGCCGCCCGCGCTGGCGGGGGGCGGATAGGGCCGCCCCGACACTCGCAGCGGCCAGCTTCTGCCGTCGCGCTGCGCCTCGGCGGACCACCGTGGCCGCGGCGAACGTGGCCAGCTGGCCCAGGGCCGGCTGCCTTCGACCGCGCTCGGGCCGGGAAAGCCGGTCCCCACACCGTGAGGGTGCGTACCGCTCACCCCCCGAACCAGGCGGCCAGGCGCTCGGCTTCGAACGTGTGCTTGGCGGTGTAGTGCTCGCGGCTGTTCTCGGACAGCCGGATGTCGGGTTCCGGCTCGGCGAGGAAGTCGCCCCCGATGACGGCCCCCTCACCCCGGCCGGTCTCGACGTAGCAGACGGCCCGACCGTCCATCACCGTCGAGGGCGTCTGTCCAGACAGACGCTCGGCGATGCGGTGCGCAACCGTCGCGCCCTGCTTCTCCGCGATCAACCCCGCCTTCGGCATCTGCCCCGCCGAGCCGATCGCCACCTTCGTGCAGTCGCCCACGGCGTACACGTCCGGGAAGCGGGTCTCGAGCGTCCACGTGTCCACGGGGATCCAGCCGTCCGGGCCGACCAGGCTGCTGCCGCGCACCACGTCCACGGCGACGCACGGCGGCACGCCGAACGCCAGCTCGCATGCGAGCCGGCCCCGGTCGGTGACGACGGCGCCCGGTTCGACGGAGAGGACCTTGTGCGACCCCCTGAAGGCGATGCCGAACTCCGCCATCCGCGCGTCCATGCGGCGGCTCGACTCCTCACCCGCCGCCCAGAGTGACAGGGGCTTCGGGCTGATCACCGTCATGTCGGTGTCGATGCCGCGGGCCTCGAAGTACTCCTTCGTCATGATCGCGATCTCGTACGGCGCCGGCGGGCACTGGTACGGCTCGCCGAACACGCCGGTCACGATCCGTCCGCCGCGAAAGTCCCGCAGCGCGGCCTTCACGCGATCGAGATCCTGCAGCGCGTAGGCGTTCAGCGCGTGCTCCGCGAACCCGGGGATCTTCTCCGGCGCATGACGCACGCCGAGGCCGACGACCAGCGCGCCGGCCTGCACCCGCGCCCCGTCGATCACTGCCGAGCAGGTCTCCGGCTCGATGGCGTCCACCGAGGCGTGCCGGACGGTGATGCCACGGCGGCTCAGCGTGGAGAGCGGCCGCCGGCCGTCGTCGAGCGGCGAGAGGTCGAGCATCGCCCACGTCTTGCGGAACCCCACCATGAAGTGGGTCTTGCGGTCCACGAGGATGACGTCGTGTTCGGGGGTGAGGGCGCGGAGCGTCAGGGCGGCGGAGATGCCGCCGAACCCGGCGCCGAGGACGAGGACGGTGCTCATGAATCTTCGGGCTCTATTCGAACGCAAGGATCCGCTTCACCGGGGACGGGGGGGCTGAAGCCGGCCCCCACAGGTATACGCGGAGGCACGACATGGGCCCGGTCGGGCCGGCTGCACGCCCGTGGTGCGCGGCAGGAATCAGGCCAGGTCGAACCGATCGAGGTTCATTACCCTGTTCCACGCGGCCACGAAGTCGCGCACGAACTTCTCCTGTCCGTCGTTGCACGCGTACACCTCCGCGAGCGCGCGGAGTTCGGAGTTCGAGCCGAAGACCAGGTCCACGCGGCTGGCAGTCCACTTCACCTTGCCGGTCTTCCGATCGTGAGCCTCGTAGGCGCCGGCAGCGCCCGGTGCCCACTCCACGCCCATGTCCAGCAGGTTCGCGAAGAAGTCGTTCGTGAGCGTGCCCGCGCGCTTCGTGAACACGCCGAGCTTCGACCCGCCGTGGTTGGCGCCGAGGACGCGCAGGCCGCCGACGAGCGCAGTCATCTCCGGAGCGGTGAGCGTCAGGAGACAGGCCTTGTCCACGAGCAGCTGCTCCGCCGGGCGCGTGTGGCCGTTGCCGGCGTAGTTGCGGAACCCGTCGGCTGTCGGCTCGAGCACGCCGAACGCCTCCACGTCTGTCTGGTCCGCCGAGGCGTCGGTTCGGCCGGGCGAGAAGGGCACCTTCACGTTCTCGCCGGCCTTCTTCGCCGCCTGCTCCACCGCGACGCAGCCACCCAGCACGATGAGGTCGGCCAGCGAGACGTGCTTCCTGCCCTTGTTGAAGGCCTGCTGGATCCCCTCCAGCGTCTTCAGCACCTTCGCCAGGTCCTTCGGCTGGTTGACGGCCCAGTCCTTCTGCGGCGCGAGGCGGATGCGCCCGCCGTTCGCGCCACCACGCTTGTCGGTGCCGCGGAACGTCGATGCCGAGGCCCAGGCCGTGGACACGAGCTGGGCGACGGAGAGCTTCGACGCGAGGATCTTCTTCTTGAGGGCAGCGATGTCCGCCGGAGCGAGCTTGTAGGTGGATTTCGGGACCGGATCCTGCCAGATCTGCGGCTCCTTCGGGACCAGCTTGCCCAGGTACCGGGAGATCGGCCCCATGTCCCGGTGCGTCAGCTTGAACCACGCTTTCGCGAACGCCTCGGCGAACTCGTCCGGGTGCTCGTAGAAGCGCCGCGAGATCTTCTCGTAGGCCGGATCGAATCGCAGCGACAGGTCCGTCGTGAGCATCGTCGGCGGGTGCGACTTCGACGGGTCGTGGGCGTCTGGAATCGAGCCGGCGCCCGCGCCACCCTTCGCGACCCACTGGTTGGCCCCGGCCGGGCTCTTCGTCAGCTCCCACTCGTAGCCGAACAGGTTCCGGAAGAAGTTGTTGCTCCACTTCGTCGGCGTGGAGGTCCAGGTGACCTCGATGCCGCTCGTGATCGAATCACCGCCCTTGCCCGACCGGTAGCTGCTCTTCCAGCCCAGGCCCTGCGCCTCGAGCGGTGCGGCCTCGGGTTCCGGGCCGACGGCCGTCGCGGGCCCGGCGCCGTGCGTCCTGCCGAAGGTGTGGCCGCCGGCGATGAGGGCGACCGTCTCCTCGTCGTTCATCGCCATCCGGCGGAACGTCTCGCGGATGTCCCGTGCGGCGGCAATCGGGTCAGGGCGGCCGTTCGGCCCCTCGGGGTTCACGTAGATCAGGCCCATCTGCACGGCCGCCAGCGGGTTCTCCAGCTCACGGTCGCCGCTGTAGCGCTTGTCCTCGAGCCAGGTGCTTTCCGGGCCCCAGTAGATGTCCTCCGGTTCCCAGACGTCCGCGCGTCCGCCGGCGAAGCCGAGCGTCCTGAAGCCCATCGACTCCAGGGCGGCGTTGCCGGCGAAGACCATGAGGTCGGCCCACGACAGCTTCTTCCCGTACTTCTTCTTGATCGGCCAGAGCAGCCGGCGCGCCTTGTCGAGGTTCGCGTTGTCGGGCCAGCTGTTGAGCGGCGCGTAGCGCTGCATGCCGGTGCCGGCGCCGCCGCGGCCGTCGCTGATGCGGTAGGTGCCCGCGGCGTGCCACGACATGCGGATGAAGAGCGGGCCGTAGTGGCCGAAGTCCGCCGGCCACCAGTCCTGCGACGTCTTCATGACCTTCTCGACGTCCTTGTGGAGGGCCTTGAGGTCGAGGCTCCTGAACTCCCGGGCGTAGTTGAACCCCTTGTCCATCGGGTCGGCCAGGGGGGAAGGGTGCAGAACCTTCAGGTTCAGCTGGTTCGGCCACCAGTCCCGGTTCCTGGTGCCGCCGTGTGATCCGCCCGAAACCGGGCACTTGGCGTCGTTGCTCATGGTGTCGTCTGACCTCTGGCGTGGAGTGGGTTGCAGCCCCGAGGGCTAGGGAGATGATATGCCCGTTCGGCCGGAAGCGGGCCGCGGGTTCCGTCGGGCCGGACGGGCACCTGGCGGCGCACGGTATGGTAGGGGACAGTGCCCCTGCCGACGGATCTCGATCTCTCGTTGCCCCCGTTCGACCAGTTCAGCCGTGTCGAACCGCTGGGCGGCGACGGGCGGACCATTCACGCCCGCCACCAGCTGCTCGTGGGCCGTGACCGGCACAACCCGGTCAGCGTCCTCATCAAGCTGACCACGAAGCCGGGCCTCGTGTACCAGCGCGACCTCCAGAACGAGGTCGCGACGCTCACGACGGTCAACCGCGGCCTCCCGGACTCGACCGTATTCCCCAGAGTCTACGAACACGGCCAGCTGCCGGACGGCCGCACGTTCATGATCTCCACGCTGTTCGACGAGTGGCCGCTGGCGACCACCATCGGACCCGAGCCCGCGCGCGGCAGGACGGGGCTGCACCTGCTGACGGCGATCGCGGTGGCCCGTGCCCTGTCGGAGCTGCACGCCCTGCGTATCTTCCACGTCGACCTGAACCCGATGAACATCCTCTATCGCGCCGGCCGACCCGAGCCGACGATCCGGATCATCGACTTCGAGTCGTCGTACGACGTGTCCCGGCACGGTGCCGGGGCGTTCTACGATCCGCCCCTGACGCCCGGCTACGCGGCGCCCGAGCTTCCGGCGCGCGCGCCGGACGGGCGCGCCGACGTCTTCTCGCTGGGCGCCGTGCTCTATACCCTGGTTGCGGGCCACGGCTGGACGTGGGACCGCACCGCCGACGCGGCGGTGGCCGCCGACACGGGGCTGGACGAGGCGGGCCGGGCGATGCTCGCGAAAGCCGTGGCGCCCGACCCTGCAGGGCGCTACAGGACGATGGCCGCCTTCCGGCAGGCGCTCGACGAATATCTGGAGCGGGCCTGGAGGGGCCGGTCGTGGTCGTGATCCTGCCGGGCCGGGTGCGGTGCACCAGGTGAACCGCACCCGGCAGTCCGGGGTTCAGCGCAGGTCGAAGCGGTCCAGGCTCATCACCTTGGCCCACGCGTCGACGAAGTCCTGCACGAAGCGGCCTTCGCCGTCCGACGCCGCGTAGTACTCGGCCAGCGCGCGCAGCTCCGAGTGCGAGCCGAAGACCAGGTCGACCGGCGTCGCCGTCCACCGCACCTTCCCGCTGGCGCGGTCGACCCCCTCGTAGAGCCCCTCGGTCTTCGACTTGCGCCACTCGGTCGACATGTCGAGCAGGTTCACGAAGAAGTCGTTGCTCAGCGTTCCCGGCCGGTTCGTGAAGACGCCGTGCGCCGTCTGACCGGTATTGGCGTTCAGGGCACGCATGCCGCCGACGAGCGCCGTCATCTCCGGGACGCTCAGCGTCAGCATGTTCGCCTTGTCCACCAGCATCGACGTCGGCGACATGCGCGCGCCCGCCCGGTAGTAGTTGCGGAGGCCATCGGCCGCTGGCTCCAGCACGGCGAACGAGGCCGCGTCCGTCTGCGCCGCCGATGCGTCGGCGCGGCCCGGCTGGAAGGGCACCTGCACGTTGTACCCGGCCGCCTTCACGGCGTGCTCGATGGCCGCCGCGCCGCCGAGCACGATCACGTCGGCGAGCGAGACCTGCGCGCCGCCGGCCCCGCGGTTGAAGTCCGCCTGAATGCCTTCGAGCGTCTTCAGCACCTTCGCCAGCTCGGCCGGGTTGTTGGCGGCCCAGTCCTTCTGCGGCGCCAGGCGCACGCGCGCGCCGTTCGCGCCGCCGCGCATGTCGGTGCCGCGGAACGTGGAGGCCGAGGCCCAGGCCGTCCGGACCAGCTCGGGCACCGTCAGGCCGGAGGCCAGGATCCGGGCCTTGAGGGCGGCGACGCCCTGCGCATCGATCAGCGGACGGCTGACCGGGGGGAGCGGGTCCTGCCAGATCAGCTCTTCGGACGGAACCTCGGGACCGAGGTAGCGGGCCCGTGGCCCCAGGTCGCGGTGCGTCAGCTTGAACCACGCCTTGGCGAACGCGAGCCGGAACTCCTCTGGGTTCTCGCGGAAGCGGCGCGAGATCTTCTCGTACGCCGGGTCGAACCGCAACGCCAGGTCCGTGGTCAGCATGATCGGGGCGTGCCGCTTCGACGGGTCGTGCGCGTCGGGAACCGCGCGGGCCGCCTGGCCGTCCTTCGGAATCCACTGCGTGGCGCCCGCGGGGCTCTTCGTCTGCACCCACTCGTAGCGGAACAGGTTCTCGAAGAACTCCGAGCTCCACCGGGCCGGTGTGCTCGTCCACGCGCCTTCGAGGCCGCTGGTGATCGTGTCGACACCCTTGCCGCTGCCGCACGAGCTGGTCCAGCCGAGCCCCTGCGCCTCGATGGCCGCCGCCGCCGGTTCGGGGCCGACGCAGGTGGCGGGGTTGCGGGCGCCGTGCGCCTTGCCGAACGTGTGGCCGCCCGCGATCAGCGCGACCGTCTCCTCGTCGTTCATCGCCATCCGGCCGAAGGCCTCGCGGATGTCGCGCCCGGCTGCCACCGGGTCCGGCCTGCCATTCGGGCCTTCGGGGTTCACGTAGATCAGCCCCATCTGCAGCGCGGCGAGCGGGTTCTCGAGCATGCGATCGCCCGTGTGGCGCTCGTCGCCGAGCCACGCCTGTTCGGGACCCCAGTACACGAGGTCGGCCTCCCACTCGTCTTCGCGTCCGCCGGCGAAGCCGAAGGTCTGGAAGCCCATCGACTCGAGCGAGACGTTGCCAGCCAGGACGAGCAGGTCGGCCCACGACAGCTTCTGCCCGTACTTCTGCTTGATCGGCCAGAGCAGGCGCCGCGCCTTGTCGAGGTTGGCGTTGTCGGGCCAGCTGTTGAGCGGCTCGAACCGCTGCTGGCCGCCGCCCGCACCGCCGCGGCCGTCGCCGACGCGGTAGGTGCCGGCCGCATGCCAGGTCATCCGGATCATGAACGGTCCGTAGTGCCCGTAGTCCGCCGGCCACCACGACTGCGACGTCGTGAGCACCCGCGCGATGTCCCTCTTGACGGCGGCGAGGTCGAGGCTGTTGAACGCGGCCGCGTAGTCGAACTGGCCGCCGAGCGGGTTGGACCGGGCGTCGTGCTGCCGGAGCGGCGCGAGGTCGAGCTGATCGGGCCACCAGAACTGGTTGGACTGCGGCTCGCCCTGAGCGCTGACCGTATCTCTCGATACGAGCGGGAGCGCAGCCACCGCGGCAGCCGCGGCGAGCGTCATCAACTTTCTGTACATGGACGTCTCCTTGAACGGACCGAATGAACGGTCCCGAGTCCTCTCATCCTACGGACCGATCCCGCGCGCCCACTCATACAACGTTCCAATCGGAGTGATAGGCGCACGCTGTCAGGCCGCAGTGAACGCCGGCCGTGTTCCTCGTAGGGGCCGGCTTTCCTGGCCTGAGCGCAGTCGAAGGCAGCCGGCCCTCGGCCAGCCCCGCGACCTCAACTGAGCGATGAGAGGCTAGTCCTCTGGAAACGTGATGAGTTGCACAAGTCCCGGGGCGCGGCGCCCGGATCGCAAGGCGCGACGACCGAGAATATCGGCCATATGTGAGGGAGGAGCAGCGCAGCGAGCCGGGATGCCCCGCCCGGGAGTTGTGTGACTGATCACGTTTCCAGAGGACTAGGCAGGTGTCGATCCACTCGCACTGCGGGTGCCCGGCTGAGTCGCGCGAGCTGGTCCGGCCCCCCGGCGTGATGGACGTTTCGGCGGGGTCACGACGAACGCCGCGCGCACGGCGTCGCCAACGGCCGCAAGCGTGCGCTGGCGGACCGAGCCCGCGCGCCAGGCCAGGACGATCGTGCGCTCCGGAGTGGGCCGGACGAAGGGGCGCGTGGCGAGCTGACCCGCGCGGTTCTCCACGGGCAGGGCCATGACCGGCAGCAGCGTGACGCCCTCGGTGTTCACCGCCATCTGCACGAGCGTCGTGAGGCTCGTGGCGCGGTACTCCGCTTCGTCCGCGCCCGACTTCGTGCAGATGGCCAGCGCCTGATCCCGGAAGCAGTGGCCGTCGTCGAGCAGGAGCACTCGCGCCCCTTCGAGCGCCGCCGGTGACAGCGGCTTCGAGGAGCGAACCAGCGGGTGGTCGGGCGGCGCGGCGAGCACGAACGGGTCGTGACCGAGTTCGACCGTCTCGAGCCCGGCCGTCTGGCGATCTTTCGCCAGAATCGCGGCGTCGAGGCCGCCGGCCGCCAGGCGTGCCACGAGCGCCGGCGTCTTGTCCTCGTGCCACACGAACGTCAGCCTCGGCCAGCGCTTTCGCAGGACCACCGTCACCGCGGGCAGCAGGTACGGACAGACCGTGGGAATGACACCCACGCGCAGCGTGCCCGCGAACGGGTCGGCCTGCTCGCGGGCGATGTCCACCAGTTCGCGCGTCGTCGCGAGCACCCGTCTTGCGAGTTCGATCACCGGCGCGCCTGCGGACGTGACGCGCACGGCGCGGCGGTTCCGCTCGAAGATCCGGACGCCCAGCGCGTCTTCGACCTGGGCGACCTGCGCGCTCAGCGAGGGCTGCGACACGTGGCAGCGCGCGGCCGCGCGGCCGAAGCGGCGCAGGTCGGCCACCGCCAGGAGGTACTGCAGCTGCCGGAGCGAACAGGGGAGCGGATCGAGCAAGTCCATAGCCGAAGGCTATCACCGGTGCCCATGACAGGGGGCGTGTCTATGGACCGTGGGGAATCTTCACCGGCGGGCGGATTCGGCCGCGTCAGGTGCGGTTCGCTGCAACTCCGCCGGGTGGGGGCGGTTCGCGTCCAACTCCTCGATCGACCTGAAGCGATAAACGCCCGGCCGCCTGGCGCCTTCCCGCGTGCGGCGGCCGAACGTCCACACGCGCCGGATCGCACGGTAGAGGTCCGGGGAGCCCGGGGGCGGCCAGTTCGTAGTCCACAGTCCCCGACAGTACACGGCCGCGCGGCCGTTGTCGCGATGAAGGCGGCCCGCCGGTGTGGCCGCGGCGCACGCCTACGCCGTCGGTCGCTTCGCGAGCTTGCGCTGGAGCGACCGGCGGTGCATCCCGAGCGTGCGCGCGGCTTCGGAGATGTTGCCGTCGCAGTCCGCCAGCACGCGCTGCAGGTGCTCCCACTCGACCCGCGCCAGCGACGGGGTCTCGACGGCGAGATCGCGGGGACGCGATGCCAGGCCGCGCTCGAACGCGGCGAGCACCCGATCCGCGTCGGTCGGCTTCGTCAGGTAGTGCACGGCCCCGAGGCGGATCGCCTCGAGCGCCGTGGCGATGCTGCCGTAGCCGGTGAGCACCACGATGTCGATGGCCGGGTCGATCGCCTTCAGCTCCAGGATGACGTCGAGCCCGGGGCGATCCGGCAGCCGCAGGTCGACCACCGCCCGCTCGGGGTTCTCCCGCCGTGCCCACGCGATCGCCGCGTCCGCACTGCCCTCGCCGTGCGCATCGTAGCCGCGCGCGTCCAGTGCATGGACCAGCATGGTGCGGAACGCGTGGTCGTCTTCCGCAACCAGGATGGTGGGGACGATCTTCTCCGAGGCCATCGAGCGCGCCTAACGGGACGGCAGGTCCAGCACGACGGAGGTGCCCTGGCCGGGCGCCGACGACCAGGTGAGCGAGCCGCCCATCTGCGCCGCGAACGATCGCGCGAGAAAGAGGCCGAGGCCCAGACCGCTGCCCGGAGGCTTCGTCGAGACGAACGGCTCGCCGACGCGCGCCGACTCGGCGGCATCCATGCCGCGCCCGTGGTCCACGATCTCGACGCGGAAGCCCTGGTCCTGGCTGACGCGCAGCCCCACGCGCTGTGCCGGTCCGGAGGCGTCGAAGGCGTTGCGGAGCAGCGCGACCAGCGCCTGGCGCAGCGGCTCGGCCGGCGCGGCGACGCTGCGTGGCGCCTCCGGCAGTGTCACGTCGAGCCGCTCCGCCAGCGGCGGGCCGAGCCGCCGCTGCACATCGCCGAGCAGCTCGGGCAGGGCGACGACCAGATCGGACGCCGACTGCTCGCTGGCCCGGCCGCTCAACTGGTCCAGCACCGAGGTGCAGCGATCGACCTCGTGCCGGATCACGCCGACGTAGCGAGCGGGCAGGCTGTCCGCGGCGCCGGTACCCAGCGTCCGATCGAGCTCGCCGGCAGCCGTCCTGATCGTGCTGAGCGGCGTGGCCAGCTCGTGCGCGGCGCCGGCGCCGAGCGACAGCAGCGCCGCGAGCCGTTCGCTGCGTGCCGTGGCGGCCCGCGCGTCGGCCAGCTCCCGCTCCCGCTGTTCCAGCGCGCCCGACACCCGGCCCACGAAATAGGCGATGAGCAGCGACGCGGCCGCCAGCGCGACCCACATGCCGTAGAGGTGCAGGGCCAGCATCCCGTCCGACGCGTCGTGGCTCATCTCGAGCGGCTGATTCCGCAGGAACGTGCCGCCGTACGCCGCGTTCGCCACCAACGCCAGCCCCAGCGCCCAGTGAGGCCCGAGGGCGACGGCCGCCACGGTGATGTCCACCAGGTAGATCACGCTGAACGGGTTGATGGGCCCCCCGGCCAGGTACAGGATCGCCGTGAGGATGGTGACGTCCACCACCAGCGCGATGCCGATCCCGATCCGGCTCGGCACTGGAGAGCGCAGCTGGAAGGCGAGCGCGGCGTTGGTGGCCGCCAGCGTGGCCAGCAGCGCCAGGAGCGGCCCGACCGGGAGCTGCACGTTCCAGAAGGTGACGGCTGCCCATCCGGCGGCGGCCAGGGCCGCAACGGACGCCCACCGCAGGCGCACCAGCCACGGCATCACCACGTGCGGCACGTTGTCGCGCCCGTCCGCGGCGGGCTGGCGGAAGTCCGGGTCGCGCATGGGGTTCACATTATGGAGCACTGATAGAGTGGAGGCCTGATGGCCGCGAGCAGCGGGGAGCAGACGACGGTCCTGGGGCGGCTGCAGGCGAAGTGGGGTCTGACCTGGTGGCGGGTGATCGCCGTCCTGCTGGCGTTCAGCCTGGCCGGCTCGACGACGGTGCTGCTCAAGACGCCGGTCACCGGCCTCGTGCTCGCCCCCGACACGCCCCAGTGGCAGCAGTGGCTGGTCTACCTCGTCGTGATGGTGCCGCTCTATCAGGTCCTGCTGCTCGGCTACGGCACGCTGCTCGGCCAGTACGCCTTCTTCCGATCCCGTTGGCGGGCCGTCACCAGCCGGCTGAGCCGACACGGCCCGGAGGCCTGACCGCGCCGGCCCGCCTGCCATCGTCTTGTCACACTCCTGCCACGCCGCTGCAACAGCCTTCTGGTCCGATCGGCTCTGAAGCCAGCGCACGCCGTCCGATCGAGGAGCCGGCAGGTCCCCTGCGGTGTTGTCTCCATTGGTGTCGTGTCCTGCGCGCAGGACATCCGGGTGACAAGCTCTCCGGGCCGTCGAGGCCTGCTGCCTCGATGTGCGAGGCACGGGAATTGCCTCGACGTGTCCGATCTTTCAGCCGCAGCGGAGTCGTGCAGCGATGCGTAGACGCAGGCGGTATCCGTGGACAGGCGTTGTCGTCGTCGCGATTATGGGCGTGCTGCTGTCGCCGGGCGCCTGGGCCCAACCACCGGCGCCCACAGCCTTCCTGAGCCCGGCGCCGAGGCTGCAGCTCACCGGCGATGTCGATTCCAACAGCCCCGTGTTGTGGGAGGTCGTGGACGGCCAGCCGCGACTCTTCGTGCTCACGTCGACCGCCGGCGCACCCAGCGTATCCGCGGGCCCACAGCTCATGAGCCTGAGCGCTCCTGCCGCCGTGGGTTTCGTCTCGCACCCCGGTCACGGCGTCTGGATGGAAGCCGTCGTCCGCGACGAGGTGGGGACGTGGTACGGCTACTACCACAACGAGGTGCCGGCGGACCTCTGCGGACGTCCGGACCTCGTGCTGCCTCGCATCGGCGCCGCCCGCTCGTTCGACCAGGGGGTGACGTGGGAAGACCTCGGGATCGTGCTCGAAGCGCCACCGGGGTGGCACATCTGCGCGACATCCAACCAGTACTTCGTCGGCGGCGTCGGCGACTTCAGCGTCGTGCTCGACCGGAACGGCCAGGATCTCTATTTCTTCTTCAGCCAGTATTCGGCGGTGCCGGAGGCACAGGGCGTGGCCGTGGCGCGGATGTTGTGGGCCGACCGCGACGCCCCCGTCGGCCGCGTTGCCGTGTGGGCCGACGGCGTCTGGCAGCCGCCGGCGCTGCAGGTGGACGAAGCCGGCGAGCTGGGCGAAGCGGTGACCGTCACCTGGCTTCACCGCGCAGGGACACCCCTGGTGCCGGCCGAAGGGCCGTGGCACGACGAGGACCCGGCGAACGCCGTCTTCTGGGGCGCGTCCGTCCACTGGAACCGGCACCTGGGGCAGTACGTGATGCTGCTGAACCGCGCCAGGGACGAGCGGTGGGGGCAGGAGGGGATCTACGTCGCGTTCGCGGCCGCGCTCGACGATCCGTCGTTGTGGACGGCGCCGCGGCGCCTGCTCGGTGGGGGCCGGTGGTACCCGCAGGTCATCGGGCTCGAGGTCATCGAGGGCACCGACAAGGAAGCCGGCGCCCGCGCCCGGTTCTTCATGAGCGGCGTGTCGACCCACTACATCCACTTCCGGCGATAGCGTCACGGCAGCGCCGCGAGGACGGCGGCTCGCAGCGGCTCGTAGCCGAGGCGCTGGAGCGGCAGGCCGTTGACGAAGATCGTCGGCGTGCGCGTGGCGCCGAGCGCCTGGCCATCGGCGGTGTCCTGCTGGATCCGCCTCGCGATCTCCGGGTCTTCGACGGCATCGGCGAGCTGGGCGATGTCGAGGCCGACCTCGGCGGCGTACTTCGGGAGCAGCTCGGGCTGCGGCGCGTGGTGGCTGGCCCACGCCTGGTGATCCGCGAAGAACGCGTCCATCAGCTCCCAGTACTTGTTCTGCGCACGCGCCCCCTCGAGCAGGGACGCCGCGTAGACCGAGTTGGGGTGCAGCGGCATGTACCGGACGACCAGGCGGACGCGTCCCTGGAACTCGGCCAGCACGCCCTTCATGATCGGGTGCATCGCCGCGCACGATTCGCACTCGGGATCCAGGAACTCGACGATGGTCACCGGTGCGTCCGCCGGTCCCAGCGTCGGGCTGTGAGGGCGGACGAGCTGTCCCGCGGCGCCGGTGGCGGCGGCCGTGCTGCTCGCCGGAGGTGTTGCGGTCGTCGCCGGCTCGTCCCGCGGATAGACGTTCGCCGCGATGATGTACGCGGCCACCAGCGCCACGGCCACGCCGCCGAGCAGGAACTTGTCGAGCTTCATCCGATCGGTCCTTTCTGTCCGCGCCGGAAGGCGACCAGCCCGGCGGCAATCATGGCGAACGCGGTGAGCGCCAGCAGGGGAATCGAGATGAACCCGAGCCACTCGATCTGCCGCGTCGTGCAGCTCACGCCCCGCTCGCACGGAAGGATGGAGTCCGCGATCAGGCCGTGGTACAGCAGGTTGTGGTAGACGGCGATGGCCAGGCCGACGGTGGCGAGTGGCCAGATGTACCGGGCGACTCCGCGATCCTCCGACAGGATGCCGGCCGTCGCGATCGCGACGATCGGATACATGCAGATCCGCTGGTACCAGCACAGGACGCACGGTGGCAGCAGCATCACCTCGCTGAAGAAGAGGCTGCCGAGCGTGGCGACCAGGCTCACGAGCCAGATCGTGAACAGCGGCAGCCAGCCCCTGTCGGTGGCGGACGCGTTCGTCACGGACGCCTCCGCTGCGGGTGAGGGCTAGTACGAGAAGCGCAGGCCGGCGTAAGCCGAGCGCGGCGCGCCCGGGTACAGTACGCGCGCGCCGGCTCCGGCGGTGTTGAGCACGCCGACCGACCCGATGTACTCCGTGTCGAACAGGTTGCGGACTTCACCAAACATCTCCCATTGTCTGCCGGAAACGCCGAGACGCAACCCCATGAGCTGGTGGCTGTCCACGGTGTAGGTGTTGGCGAAGTCCGCGTATCGCCGGCCGACCAGGTCGAACGTGGGCCCGGCGTACACGCCGCTCGCGTGCCTGTACACCACCTCACCGCGCACGGCGTACGTGGGAGCGGCCGGCAGGTCGTTGTCGCCGTAGACCGGGTCGCCGGCAAAGCCGAACCGGTTGAGCGTGACGCTGACCATCGGGTCCACGCGGTGCGCCGTGCCGGTCACCAGGCTCCCGCGTACGAGCGCTTCGATGCCCGCGTGCACGGTCCCGTCGATGTTCGTCGTCAGGCTGTTGCCTGGCGCGAACGGGTCGTCCATCGACAGGATCTCGTCGCTGATGCGCGCGTAGTAGGCGGTGATGTCCCACGACCAGTTCGTGCCAGTCGTCCCGCCGAGGCGCGAGCGCAGCCCCACTTCGGCCACCGCGCCCGTCATCGGCGCCAGCGTCGCGTTGCCGCCGCGCACGTCGTCTTCCATCTCGAATGTGGTCGGGGCTTCGTAAAGGCGGCTCACGTTGCCGTACAGCTCGGCCGCCTCGTTCAGCGCGACGATCACTCCGGCGCGCGGGTTGACCGCCGAGTAGCGATCCGCCGGGTTGTCCAGAGCGCCCGTGGTGGCGTTGGTGGTGCGCACGTCGCGTGCGGCACTGACCACCTGCGCGCCGAAGGACAGCGTTAGGCGGCCGGAGGCGCGCCAGCGATCGAGCACGAACGCTTCCACGCTGTCGGCCGTGTTGTCCACGTGCTGGCTGATGCCGTTCGGCCGCCCGTTCAGGTTGCGGTAGTTGCCGCCCGTGGCCGAGCCGGTTCCGTAGTTGAGCCCGACGAGCAGGTCGTGCGCGCCGGTGCTCCAGTTGTAGCGGGCCACCGCTCCGAGATCGCGGTGGTCCGTAACCACGAGCAGGCTGAAGACCTCGAATGGTGGCAGCGGGCCGGGGCCGTCGACGTCCACGAAGATCCGATCGACGATCGGGTGAAACAGCGACTGGGCTTCGTAGGAGAGCCCTGCGGAGAGCGATCCGCTCGCGCGGAGTGTCCATGTCGCCTTGGCCGCGACGCGGCCCGTCGTCACCACCTTCCCGTAGTCGCCACCGATGGCGGCCGAGCTGGCCCGATTCCGGTCGGCATCGACTTCGGCGCGCGTCAGCGCGCCCGGCAGGCGCTGGTCGTTGTCCACGTACGTCCCGAACACGCGGAGGAGGGTCGTGTCCGACACCTGGAGGCCGGTGTTCGCGTACATGCCCCAGCGCTCCTGTTCGCTGTGGTCGCGATAGCCGTCCCAGCGCATGCCTTCGACCGTCAGCAGGCCGTCCACCCGATCGCCGCTGGCGCCGAACGTCGCGCGGGCGTTGAGCGACCCGTGGCTGCCGCTGTCGAGAGAGGCTGCGAAGGGCGCGCTGTTCCGCGCCGTGGGGGAGACGAAGTCGATGGCGCCGCCGAGCGTGCTGGCCCCGTAGGTGAGCGCGTTGGCGCCACGCGCGACGGTGGTGTAGCGCGCGCTCAGTGGGTCGATCACCCGGTTGTGATTGTTGCCGTCGGCGGTCGTGACCGGAAGTCCGTCCTGGAGCAGCTTGACGCCGTTCCTGTCGTAGTCCGTCGCGTCGAGATTGGAGCCGCGGCTCGAGAAGAACAGCTCGTCCGAGCCGCTCCGGCTCTCGGCCCACACGCCGGGCACGTAGCGCAGCATGTCGGCAAGACCGTTGATGTGACGGCGGGCCAGCTCGTCACCCTCGACGATCGTGACGCCGCCGGGCGTGAACGCCCGCGCCGTTTCGACTTCGGCTCTTGCCTGTTCGGCCGTCACGAGGACGCGTTCCTGCAGCGTCTGTACCGCGAGCCGGAAGTCGGCGGCGGCCGTGGCGGAGACGGCAGCCGTCACGCGGCGTTCCAGTGGCTGGAAGCCCTGCGCGGTGGCGCGGACGCGGTAGTCGCCCGGCGGAAGGCCGTCGAACCGGTATCGGCCTTCGGCGTTCGTGGCCGCGGCGCGGGCGGCGATCCCGCTGCCAAGCAGCTCGACCCGGGCGCCCGCGACCGACGCACCCGTCTGGTCCGTGACCAGGCCGCTGATGCTCGCCGCGTCCTGCGCCGCGACCGGAGACGACAGCGCAGCGAGACACAGGGCGGCGAATGCGACGATGGCGCGATGTGACGACGGCGGCATGTGGGGTTCCCCGCGGAGGCTGGCCCCGGCGTCGAGCCGGGCGCGGGTGTCGTGCCCGGGCCTTCGGGGAGTATGCACAGGGGGAGCGGCCACCCGGTGCGGCATGTTGTCGCAGGTCCGGAAGCGTGCGCCGATTCCGGCCGGCGGCGTATTGGTGACATGCTTGTTGACATCAATTGCCAATTGATGCCATAAAGCGTGTCGTGAAGCGCAGGTACGACTCGTCGGCGCGTCGCGAGGCGAAGGGGCAGACCCGCGACCGCATCCTCGACGCCGTGGTGGAAGTCGTCACGCGCCAGGGCGTCCACGCGTTCAGCGTCCAGAACGTGGCGAGCGCCGCCGACGTCGCCCTTCGTACCGTGTACCGGCACTTTCCGACGCGCGAGGCGCTGCTCGACGGCCTCGATGACCTGCTCGAGCGGCGGGGAGCGGAAGCGGGCATCACGCCGGCCGTGCCCGCGGACCCGGCCCTGCTCCCGGGCCTGGTGGGCACCGCCTATCAGAGCTGCGACGCCTGTCGCGAAGCGATGCGGGCGTACGTCATCATCTCGCTCGCGCTGGGACGGAGGGTTCCGGGCTTCGACAGGCGCACGCGGGCTGTTCGAGCGAGCATGCTCAGGGCCTTCCCGGGACTGCCCCGCCGGGAGGTGACTGCCGCCGCCAATGTGGTCCGCCTCCTCTTCAGCACGCGCGCCTGGTTCCTGCTCACCATCGAGCAGGGGATGCCCACCGACATCGCCGGCCGGACGGTGTCCTGGGCCCTGGACACACTCCTTGCCGATCTCGCCCGCCGTTCGAGGAAGCGCGCCCGCTGACTCCCTGGAGATGGAGATGCTGACCGTGACCCCTGACATCCGCCTGCTCACGCCCCTGGCCGACGCGGCCGACGCGTCGCGCGCCGGCCACAAGGCGTCGCACCTGGCGTCGCTGCTCGGCGCCGGCTTCGATGTTCCCGGTGGTTTCGTGGTGCCGGTTGGCGTCGAACCCTCGCCGGACGAGGTCGCTGCGGGGCTAAAGGTGCTGGGCGATGCGCCCGTCGCCGTGCGGTCGTCGTCGGTGGCCGAGGATCTCCCCGACGCGTCGTTCGCGGGCCAGTACGAGTCGGTGCTGAACGTGCGAGGCGTGGAGGCCGTGATGGCGGCGATCGCCCGTGTCCGGGCGTCCGCCACATCCGCCCGCGCGCGAAGCTACGGCGCCGGTCAGACGGCCGGCATGGCGGTCCTGGTGCAGCGCCTCGTGGAGGGGGACGCGTCCGGCGTGGCGTTCTCGGCGAACCCGCTCACGGGAACCCGGCACGAGGTGCTCATCACCGCCACCCGCGGGATGGGAGAGGCGCTGGTGTCCGGGGAGGTCGTGGGTGACGAATGGGTCGTGGAGCAGGGCGCCGCACGGCTGGTGGCCGGGAGCCAGGGCGCCATCGATGCCGGCAGGGCCGGCCGGGTGGCAGACCTGGCGCGTCGGGCCGAAGCGCACCTGGGCGTCCCGGCCGACATCGAGTGGACGATCCAGGGCGATCGGCTCGTCCTGCTGCAGGCGAGGCCGATCACCGTGCTCCCGGTACGTCCGGAGATCGATCCGCCGGCAGGCAGCTGGCAGAAGGACACCTCCCACTATCCCGAGCCGTTCACGCCGTTCGGCGCCAGCACGTACGTGGATCCCGCGCTGGCGTCGATGAACGCGATGCTCGAGAGCTGGGGCATGCTGCCCGACCGCCTCGATGCCCGCGTCATCGGCCACGAGGTGTACATGCACGTCGAGCCGGACGACGCGGGCAAGGCTCCGCCGCCGTGGTGGCTCCTCGCGACGGTGGCGCGGCTCGTCCCGTCGCTCCGCCGGAAGCTCCGGAAGTCGGGGGAGATGGTGGCGGCCGGCATGCTCGAGTCGATTCCGGCGAGCTGGGAACGCGAGCACCGGCCTTGGCTGCAGGAGGCGCTCGCGCGCCTCGCCGCCGTGGATCTCGCGGCCCTCGACGCTGCGGCGCTGCGCGCACACCTCGAGCAGGTCCTCGCGCTCGCGCGGGACGCCATGGACCTCCACTTCCGGCTGATGGTGCCCTATGCGGTGGGCGTCCACGAGCTGGTGCGGGCGTGTGAGGAACTCCTCGGCATGCGCCTCCCGGAGGTCATGCGCCTGCTCCAGGGGCTGTCGGTCGCCTCGTCGGCGCCGACGCGCGAGCTGGCGGAGGTGGCCGCATCGGTGCGCGGCAGACCCGATGCGCGGGCGGCGCTCCATCGCCCGGACGCGTTCGAGCAGCTCGACGCCGATCCGGTCGTGGGAGAGAAGCTCCGCCGCTGGCTGGGCCGCTGGGGCCTTCGCACGATCGGGTACGACCCCGGTCAGCCCGCGTTCATCGAGCGCCCGTCGCTCGTGGTGGGTCTGCTCGCGGAGCTGGTGGACGGCCCGGCCGGAAACGACGTGCAGGCGCGGAGGGCCGAAGCTGTCGCGGCCGCGCGCGGACGCCTGTCCGGCGATGCGCTCGCGCGCTTCAACCGGGCGCTTGCGTTTGCGGAGATCGTCTATCCGCAGCGCGAGGACAACGTCTTCTACACGGACAACATGCCCGCCGGACTCGTCCGCCGGGTTGGTCTCGAGATGGGGCGGCGGCTGGTCGAGCAGGGACGGCTCGCCCGCGCCACGGACATGGCGATGCTGTCGGTCGAGGAGATGCGCTCGGACGCGGACCTGAAGGCGCTGGTGACAAGGCGGCGCGCGGAGATCGCCTGGGTGCGCGCGCATCCGGGTCCGCTGTGCTACGGCCCGAAACCGGGTGGGGCCCCTGATCTGCGCGGGTTGCCGGAACCGTCCCGGCGGCTGAACAGCGCCCTGATCTGGGCCATGGAGGAGGAGCTGACGCCGGCGGCGCCCGTCGAGGGCGAGCACATCGGCGGTCTGGCCGCGTCGCCGGGCGTGGCAACCGGGCGCGTCCGCGTGATCCGCTCGGCCGCCGAGATCGAGAAGCTGCGCGCCGGCGACGTGCTGGTCTGCCAGATCACCACGCCGGCGTGGACGCTGGTGTTCCCGTGGGCGGTCGCGCTGGTGACCGACGGCGGCAGCGTGCTGTCGCACGCCGCCATCGTGGCGCGCGAGCACGGCCTCCCGGCCGTCGTGGCCACCGGAGATGCAACGCGTCGCCTCAGAACCGGCGACCAGGTGACCGTGGACGGCAACCGCGGCGTGGTGATCGTGCGTTGCCGCTCGTAGCGGCCAGCGTCGGCTGGCCGAACCCACGGCGGGCTCAGAACGAGACCTGCAGCACCGCACGCGCCGAGCGGGGGATCGCCGCGTGGAAGTGGATGTCATCCACCCCCTCCGCCGGCTCGCCCCTCAGCCGGGACGTGAAGAAGTAGTCGATGTCGGACACCTCGGCGTCGAACAGGTTGAAGCCTTCCACCGAGACGCGCACCTGGTCCGAGAACTGGCAGCCCAGCTCGCCGTTGACGATCGAGGTGGCCTTCGACCGCACGCTGTCGTCCTCCAGCAGCGGCCGCGGGCCGAAGTGGCGGAGGCGGAGGCTGCCG
The DNA here is from genome assembly GCA_016871255.1 of Acidimicrobiia bacterium. Classification (GTDB taxonomy): domain Bacteria; phylum Acidobacteriota; class Vicinamibacteria; order Vicinamibacterales; family UBA2999; genus VFZH01. The sequence goes on from VFZH01000017.1 coordinate 36,834, forward strand.
AAGGGCCCGGCGCGGACGCCCGCCGGGGGATTGACCTCGACGCCGACGGACACGACGCGGTTGAGCGCGCCGGGAACGAAGGCGTCACCCGCCGGGACGTCGATGAAGCGCGCGCGGGAGAACGACAGGTCGAGATCGAGGTTCACCCAGGGGTTCGGGTAGATGTAGTTCGTGATCTCGACGCCGACACGCCGGCTTGCCGGGCCGTCTTCGGTGCTGCCGGAATCGCCGACGTAGATCAGCTCCGAGTCGAAGTCGAGGTACCACAGCGTGACCGTGGACTGCAGCCCGCGCACGGCCACCGTGCGGACGCCGAACTCGGCGCCCTGCGACCGGGCGAACGGCGGCGAGGCCGCTGCCGGCTCTCCGGTGAACGGGTCGACCCGCAGCGTGATGCCGAGCGCCGAGTTCGAGTGGAAGCCCAGGCCGTAGTTGGCGTACAGCTCCGTGCCGGCCCACGGGCCGAAGGCCGCCGACACCTTCGGGCTGGCGATGGCCGACGTCTGCCGGCCGGAGTTCGGGGCGCTGCTGGCCGCCACGTTCCAGTGGTAGACGTCGCCCCGCAGGCCGTACGTCATCCGGACCGTCCGGCTCCACTCGACTTCCGACTTGCCGAAGAGGCCGATCGACACCTGGTCGGCTTCGTCCGCGCGCACGGTGGAAAGCCGTTCGGTCTCCCGAGTCAGGTACAGGCCGAGCGGGCCCCCTACGGAGTCGTACCGCAGGTCGACGCCCAGGGCGTTCTCGGTGTGCCGCTCGCCGAGGTGCCCCAGGAAGCGATGGGTGAGCTTGCCGCCCGCCGTCCACCGGTTCTCGAACTGCTCGAACTGGTCGCCGTTGACCGGGTCGTTCAGAAAGTACGTGAAGTTGTGGAAGAGCCGCACGCCGTAGCGCTGCGTGAAGGCGGTGACGCGGGTGGCGTGCTCCTGCCCCGAGCGCTGCCAGTCGAAGACTCCCGCGTAGCGGTAGGTTTCACCCCCGTCGCTCTCCTCGATGAAGCCGAACCGGTCGACGAGGCCGGCGCCCACGGCCCGCTGCGGAATCTGGTCCGTGGAGTGCCAGTGGTTCTCGAAGCCGAGGAACGTGACCGACATCCCGTTTCGGGAGTCCCCCTCGCTGTACCGCACGACGCCGTTCAACTTGTCCTTGCCGTTCGGGCTCACCCACGGGCCGTCGTCGCGTTCCCACTCGAACGCCGCCAGCAGGTGCCCGCCGCCGACCGCGGGTGAGGCCGCGCCGAGGAACCGGCCGTAGCCGAACGACCCGCCGCTCACGCTGGCGATCGGGTGGTCCAGCACGTTGAAGTAATTGATGTTGGCCGAGCCGGCCGAGGAGAAGTCGCCGTTCTCGGCGTAGTACGGGCCCTTGCGGAACTGGACGCCGCTCACGAGCTCGGGGATCAGGAAGTTCGAGTCCGCGTAGCCCTGCGCGTGGGCGTGGGTCGGCATGTTCACCGGGATGCCCGCGACCGTCTGCGCGAAGTCGAAGCCGTGATCCAGGTTGAAGCCGCGCAGGTAGTACTGGTTGGCCTTCCCCTCGCCGCTGTGCTGGCTGATGATCATGCCGGGCACCGTCTCGAGAATCTCGGTGGCGCGGTTCACCGGCCGGACGGCGAGCTGCGCCGCCGTGATGGCGCCCTCGCTCCCGGCCCCGGCCACGCCCACCAGGTTCTCTGCCGGGTTCTCGATCTCGGCGAGGTTGCGGAACGTGCGCGGCGCCGTGACGACGATGTCGGCGCTGGCCGCGACGAACATGCGGACGTCTTCGGTGAGCGTGCCGGACGCCGGGATGACGACGCTGCGGCGCACGGTGCTGAAGTTGATCAGCCGGACGACCAGTTCCGCCGGCCCGATCGGCAGGTCCTCGAACCGGTACCGGCCCGTGCCGTCCGTTACGCTCTCGAGCGGCGTGACGACGCCGTCCGGCTGCAGGTGCACGTTCACGCCTGGCAGCACGCCCCCGGTCTCGTCGGCGACGGTCCCGGTGACGATGCCCTGCGCCAGGGCAGGCGAACCGTGGAAACACACGAACACACAGACGCACGCGATGCGAACGACGATGGACATGCTGTCCGCATGCTAGTGCCGGCTGCGCTCCGGTCTCCCTGAAGAGTTCCTGAACGTCCGGGTGGAACGCGGCCCGGGGCCGGACGTGCAGGCGGCCTGCCGCTGGGACGCGTCGAGCGAGGCGGGGGTCCGCCAGGGTCAGGGCCTTGATCGCGTCCGTCGTGGGCGCCGGCAGGAAGGTTGCGGCGTCCGCCCCGAAAAGGCGGAGAGTCCGGGAGGGGCGGACGCGGGGGCGGACACGGCTCAGCGAGTCTCGCGGCGACGCCTGGCTAGCGGACGGGTCGCGACCGCACGCTGAAGCTCCACCAGTCGTCCGGTCGCGGCTCGTCGGGGGCGCGCGCCGTGCCCGTGCCGCTGCTGGCGTCGAGGACCTGCAGCTTGTTCACGCGGGCGGCCCAGGCGGCGTCCAGCGTGGCGTTGTCGAGCACGCGGTTGAGGACCACCGGATACACCACGCCGGCCAGCCGCAGCCGGCCCGGGTGGTTTTCGCCGACCTGGCCGCACCAGTACTTCCCGGCCCCGGCCGAGCAGCTGAGAAACAGGTTGCCGTCGGGCGTGGCCATGCAGTTGATGTTCATGGCCCGGGGGCCGAGCCCCGTCCGGATCTGGACCTGGCAGAGAGGGACGTCGTTCGCGAAGTGCCAGGCCGTGACCGGCTCCTCGTGCACGGTGCCGAAGAGCACGAGGCCAGGCGTCCGCTCGCAGGGGCAGACCGCCGAGTAGCCGACGAACCCGGCCGCCATGACGGCGACGGCGATGGCAAGGCCGACGAGAGACCGGCGGCCGGCTGGCGAGGAGGAGGGAGTCATGCGGGCAGCATACGTCCATCTGCTGAGCCGCACCTTCCGGAGCGACCTGATGCGTCCGGGCAGCCGCCGCGCGCGTTGTGCACGAGCCCAGGCCCATGCCGAATACCATCGGTAGAGGCGGGACGTCCGCCATGACGAGCGTCGCAGCGTGACGGTGCTGCGCCGCAGGGCACGCAGCCCATTCATCTACCTGCTGCTCGCGGTGGCCACGGTCGCGCTTCTGCTCGGCGAGCGGTCCGATGCCATGGTCATCCTCGCCGTCGTTGTCGTCAACTCGATCATTGGCTCGTTCCAGGAAGGGCGGGCGGCGCGATCGATCGAAGCCCTTCGAGCGCTCGCGTCGGTGAAGGCGCGTGTCAGGCGGGATGGCGGGGAGCGCATCCTTGACGCGAGAGAGCTGGTGCCGGGCGATGTGCTGCTGCTCGCCGCGGGCAACGCGATCACAGCCGATGCCCGTGTGATCGATGCAATCGCGTTCGACGTCGCCGAGGCTGCGCTGACGGGCGAATCGGTGCCAGTGTCAAAGACCACTGCGTCCGTCGCCGAGACCGCACCGCTCGCCGATCGGCGAAGCATGGTGTATTCGGGGACCCACGTCACCGGCGGCCGTGCGACGGCAGTAGTCGTGGCGACGGGACTCCACACGGAGGTCGGCAGAATCGCCCGCCTGACGGCCGAAGCGGAGGAGCCGGCGACACCGGGCAGCTCCAGGTCATGCGCGACCAGGGCGTCCTTCTTCGCGCGCGTTCATCTCCTCAACTGGCGTTCGCGGCGCACCCCGGCAGTGCGGTTGGGTAGCGACTCGGCCGTAGACCAGCGCCACAGGACGTCGGCGCGCGGTGAGCGTGGAGGCTGTCCGTCCTGGCGCTTCTCCAGCCGGTGCGGGATCGGTTGTCTCGCCGATGTAGAGCGCGCCGTCCCGACAGCGGAGCACGTACACGAAATGCACGACGACGCCATCGTCCGGCAGCGCGGCGAGTCGAATGGAGGCGGCGGGAGTCGAAGTCGTTGTAGGTGTTGATTCTAAAGAACTTACAGCAATTTCACATTGTCTCGACCCGCTCGATCCGCACGAATGCCGGGGTGGAGACACGTATTGAGCACGCGGAGACGGCGAAGCGCGCGCCGGCTCTCTTGCGCCGATCGGCGGCCCCGTCGTACCTTGGAGATGAGCTTCGTCATGACACAAAGCACCGAGGCGGTTTTCAGCAACGGCGTGCTCAAGCCCACACGTGAGCTGGGCCTTCGTGACCAGCAGCGAGTCCGCTTGATCGTCGAGTCCATCGACGAGCGGAGCGAAGACCGCGAGGCCGCACTGGCGCGGCTGCGGGCGGGTATTGCACGCATGCAGTTCTTCTCGACGGGGCCTCTGCCCACGCGAGAGGAGTTGCATGACCGCGCTTGATACCAACGTTCTCATCTACGCCTGCGACAAGTCTGATGCTCGCCGACAGCAGATCGCGCTCGATCTGATTGCGGCGGCGACCGACGGCGTGCTCCTTTGGCAGGTCGCGTGCGAGTTCATCGCGGCTTCCCGCAAGCTCAAGGATCAAGGGTTCACCCCCGCAGATGCGTGGAGTCGCCTGGCGGAGTTTCAAGGCGTCTTTCCGCTCTCGCTGCCGGACGCGAGTATCTTTCCGCGAGCCCAGGAGCTTCACGTGAACGGAGGCGTGTCGTTCTGGGATGCCCTGATCGTGGCGGCGTGTAATGAAGTCGGCGTCCACACGATGTATTCCGAGGACATCCAGGCGCGCCAATCCTTCGGCACGCTCACAATCGTCAACCCATTCGCTTGACCGGCGAACGCCCGCGGCTCGAACGCACGGCGATGCGCCGGCGAGAAGCGCTGCGCCCTTCGCGTTGCGCGCGCATCGCGCGAACGCCCTCCATGAGTTCACCGAAAACGGCACGCTTCGTCGGTTTCTTTTTCGGCATGTGCCTACGTCGGCCCCCGTTGTTAGTTGTGGACAACAGGTCATCGCAACACGGGAACCGGCCTCACCGGGTCTGAGATCGGGCGCTACTCAGAGACTGCGGAATTGCCGATCCACTGCCGGGGATGACGAAGCGGGTGCGCCTGCTGGAAGCGGAGGCAAAGGGGGCCGCCGTGGAGAGATAGTGGAGGCGGCGGGAACGGAGGGGTCAGAGGCTCAGTCGCAGCGAAAGTTGGCTTGCCAACCGTAGCTCGTAAGTGACTGAGGAGGCCCGCCTTCGCTGGAGCGAGGGCGGGCAACCTTTCGCCTGAATCACGAGCGAAGGTTGGTGGAGGCGGCGGGAGTCGAACCCGCGTCCGAAAGTCCGTCCCCGCAGGACTCTACATGCGTGTCCACCTCTGGAATCTCGCGCCCGGCGTGAGGAGGCGGCGAAAACCGCCAGGCGCCAGACCCGGCAGATCTCGCCCCCGGACGCCGGGCCGCCGTCCGGAAACCAGCCTGTTTGATGACGTCCGACCCCCAGCCACCAGGCGAGGCCGGGGCGGACGCTCACAGCTTAATTAGGCTGCGAGAGCGTAGTTGGTATCCGCAGTTAACGGATGTCCCATCGGTTTAACGAGTCAATGGAGCTCGGCATGCATCCCGCGACTCTGAACCCCCGTCGAAGCCGTATCGCCCCCGTGGAGGATGTGCGGGCCGTCGCGCCGCCCGCGCTCTGATTGTACGCCCGCGTGCCGAAAAAGC
>VFZH01000018.1 GCA_016871255.1 Acidimicrobiia bacterium
CTGCCCGGTCCCGCCGGTTCGCAGGGCGAAGGCCAGCCGCCCCAGGCGCCGCTGGCGGGCCGCAAGGGCGGCCGTGGCGGCCACGCGGCGCGCGCGTTCACCACTCCAGTCCGCGCGACGCCCGGCGCCCACCAGCGCGAAGCGTCTGCGCCGGCCTCCGGAGAGGGCCAGTGACGACACGAACACCTCGAAGGGCTTCCCCGTGACCTCCCCTCGCTGCCTGGCCGCAGACACCTCGCCACCGGACGCGCCATCGAGCCCGGGCACGTCGCCGAGGTCGTCGTCCTCGAACAGCGGCACGACCAGCAGGTCCGTATCGATTGTGAGGGGATCGGACGAGCTGGTGCGAATGTTGACTGGCTGCAGAGATGTCGGCATCAGGTGCGGGGTTACGGGTACAATGCCTTCATGTCCGGGCGGCGGCGAACGGTGACCCGCGGTTCACACTCGGTGGGCGTGCTCGCGCTGGCCACGCTGCTCGTTTCGATCTCGGAGTACGCCTCTCCTGGTGCCATCGCAGCCCGCGACGACGGGGAGGGAAAACCCAGTCTATCACTCAGCGTCTCCCCGAGCCTGGCGTCCACGCCTGCGCGCATCAGCGCGCGGCTCGTCGTGACCGGCGGAGCGGACGACTACGAGGAGTACTACTGCCCGGAGGTCGAATGGGACTGGGGTGACGACACCAAGTCCCGGGCGAAGAGAGATTGCGACCCGTACGAGCCCGCCAAGAGCCGCATCGGCCGACGCTACACCATCCAGCACACGTACCATCGGGCCGGCCAGTTTCGCGTGACCTTCCGCATGCTGCAGGGTGACCGGGTCGTCGGGCTGGCTGTCGCCAACGTCCAGATCCAGCCCGGCCTCGGACGATTCTGAGCGTCCTCCCGCTCCCCGGTCCCTGCGCTAACATGGCGCCACCGTGAGCGCCGACCCCACGCCATCAACGGACGCGGTCATGGCTGACGTCCGGGCCCGAGTTCGCGAGCGATTGCAGGCAGACCTCCCGTCCCCGGCGGGAGAAGGGGGCTCCCCCGATGCCGCCGTCCTGACCGACGTCGAAGCCCTCCTGCGCCGCGCCTGCGATCGCGCCGGGTCCGGCCGCCTGCTCCTCCAGGAGTTCCTCGGTCGCCCCGATGCCTGGCGCCTGCAGCGAGCGCTCGTGGTGCAGACCCATCGGCCGGGCCTGACCGGCCGACTGCTGGTCGGCATCAAGCGCTCCGTGCTGCTGCCGCTGCTGCGGTGGCTGTTCGAGTACAGCCGCGACAACTTCGAACGCCAGCAGCGGGTAAACGAGGTTCTGTTTGCCTGCGTGCAGGAGCTGGCCACAGAGAACGCGCGGCTCAGGGCCCGGCTGCCACCCGAAAGCCGGTGACGCTCCTGCTGGTCGTTCAGCGCTACGGAGCCGACATCGCGGGCGGGTCCGAAGCGGAATGCCGCGAGTACGCCGAACGCCTCGCGGGGCGCGGCCACGACGTGACCGTGCTCACCTCCTGCGCCCGGGACTACACCACGTGGGAGAACAGCTATCCTGCAGGCACCTCCAGACTGAACGGGGTCTCGGTCGTGCGTGTCCCGGTCACGCGGCAGCGCCGCCGAAGCCGCTTCGACGATCTCACCGACCGCGCCTGGGAACCCGGGGCCCCCAGCGACCTCCAGGAGGCCTGGTTCGACGAGAACGGCCCGCACGCGCCGGCGCTCCTCGACTATCTGCGCTCCCGGGGGCCGGACTTCGACCTGGTCCTGTTCTTCACGTTCCGGTACTACCAGTCGTACTTCGGGCTCCCCCTCGTCGCCGATCGTGCGGTGCTGGTGCCGACAGCCGAAGAGGACCCGGCGATCAGGCTCGGCGTCCTCGAGGAGTTCCTGACCAAGCCCGCCGGGTTCCTCTTCAACACCCTCGAGGAGGAAGCCGTGCTCACCGAGCGCGCAGGACGTCCGTTGAGTCCGTCGGCGGTCTCCGGGTTCGGGCTCGATCCGGTTGCCGCGCCCGTGGCGCGCGGCCCGGTTGACGCGCTCGGTGTTCCCGGCGACTTCGTGCTGTGCCTCGGTCGGGTCGACCGCAACAAGGGCACCTACGCCCTGGTCGACGACTTCGAGGCACACCTCGCGTCGGGCGGGTCGGCCACGACGCTCGTAATCGCGGGGCCGAATGCCGGCCCGCCGCTGCCCTCGCATCCCGCGGTCCGGACACTCGGATTCGTCAGCGACGACGTCCGCGCCGCACTGCTGGCGTACGCCCGGGTGCTGATCGTGCCGTCACCCTACGAGAGCCTCAGCATCGCGCTGCTGGAAGGATGGAACCACGCCACGCCCGCGCTGGTCTACGGCAGGTGCCGGGTGCTCCGGGGACAGGTGCGACGGGCGAACGGCGGGCTGTACTACGACTCCCCGCAGGGCTTCTCCGAGGCCCTCACCTGGCTGCTCACCCACCCGCGCGAGGCGCAGGCGTTCGGCCGTCAGGGGCAGGCGTACGTGGACCGCGAGTACCGGTGGCCCCTCGTCATGGCGCGGGTCGAGGGACTGCTGGAGGAGGTCCGTCGCCGGCGTGGGCGCCCGCAGGCCATGTCTCTCGAATGAGGGAGGGCGGCCGGCCCCGGAGCGCCATATAGTGAGCGATGAATCCACGGCGGGAGACCGACCATGAGGCCACCCACGACCATCGGGCTGGCGGCGGCCCTCGCCGGCCTGCTCTGGGCCGGCACACCGCTCCGGAGCCAGGGCGAGGCGGTCATCGGCACGGGGCCCATTTCGCACATTGCCGTCTCGGTCCGTGACGTGGACGTGACCGCGACGCACTTCTCGGAGGTCTTCGACCTCCCCGTCCCGAAGATCAACAACAACAACCGGCTGGCACAGCCCGACGGCTCGGAGCCGGCCGTGGCCAGGACGGCGACGTTCCACCTGCCGAACTTCCTCATCGAAGTCCAGCAACCGGCCACCACGTTCGGTCCGATCCACGACCAGGTCGAGCAGTACGGCCAGTCGGTCCACCACATCTCGTTTGGTGTCGCCGCCAACTACCCTGCCATGCGGGATCGCCTGATCGCGAAGGGCGGCACCTGGCGCGGCGGTACCGCCGAGACCACCTGGGCGTACGTGGACCTCCGACCTTCCCTCGGTGTGACCTTCGAACCGATCGCGAGGGCCATCTTCGATCGCCTGGACGCGAATACGACGCGGGCCGAGCCGGCCGACACGCTGGGAACGCAGAAAGTCACACGCGTGGGCATCGTCGTTCGAGACATCGTGGCGGCGTCAGCGGCCTACGGCGACATCCTCGGCGTGCGCGTGCCCCCCGCCAGGTCCGTGACGGGACTCCAGTACCCGGAGGGATCGACGTCCAGCCGGACGGCCTCGATCAGGACCACCAGCTGGACGCACGACAACGGCGTGGCCATCGAGCTGATCGAGCCGGTCGGGGGGCCGAGCCCCTGGAGCAGGGCGCTCGATCGCAAGAAGGGCAATGCCGTCCACCATCTCACGTTCGATGTCGGATCCCGGCTCTCCGCGCTGATCTCCCGCCTGCAGGCGAAGGGCGGGACCTGGACGTACGGCGGCCCAGGGGGGGCCACGGCCTACATCGACTTCACCGAGACGCTGGGGTTCGTGGTTGATCTGACGGGCACGCGCTGACGGCGGGGCGCTACGGCTTCGGGACGTCGATCACCATCGCGATCCCCATCCCGCCGCCGATGCAGAGGGACGCGACGCCGAGCCCGCCGCCCTGCGCCCGCAGCGCGTAGATGAGGGTCGTCAGGACGCGGGCGCCGCTGGCGCCGATCGGATGGCCCAGCGCGATGGCGCCACCTCGCACGTTGACTCGTGCCGGATCCAGCGTCAGCTCTCGGACGACCGCAAGCGACTGGGACGCGAACGCCTCGTTCAGTTCGAACAGATCCACGTCGGAGACTCCGCGGCCGGCGCGCTCGAGCGCGAGCCTCACCGCCGGCACGGGACCGATCCCCATCACGCGGGGCTCCACGCCGGCGACGGCGTAGGACAGGATCGACGCGACGGGCGCCCGGCCCGCGCTCCGGGCCCGCTCTGCCGACGTGACGACCAGGGCTGCGGCGCCGTCGTTGATCCCCGACGCGTTCCCCGCCGTCACGCTGCCCTCGGGCGTGAACGCCGGCCGGAGGGACGCCAGCTTCTCGGAGGTGGTGCCGGCCCGCGGGTGCTCGTCCACCTCGAAGGGCAGCGGTTCACCCCTGCGCCGGGGCACTGGCACCGCCACGATCTCGTCCCGGAAGTGCCCGGCATCGATGGCCGCCACCGCGCGCCGCTGACTCTCGGCCGCGAAGGCGTCCTGGTCGTCCCGGCTGATGCCGAAGCGCGTGGCCACCTCCTCCGCCGTGACTCCCATATGGCAGCTCTCGATGGCACAGGTGAGACCTTCCGCGATCATCGAGTCGGTGACCTCGGCGTGTCCCATGCGGTAGCCCCAGCGCGCCCCCTTGAGCACGTAGGGAGCGTTGCTCATGGACTCGGTGCCGCCGGCCACGACCACGTCCACGTAGCCGGATCGGATCGCTTCCACCGCGTGCACGACGGCCTGCAGACCCGAGCCGCACACGCGATTCACCGTCTCCGCAGGCACGGTGTGCGGCACACCTGCCGCGATCGCCGCCTGGCGGGCGACGTTCATGCCCGAGCCGGCCTGGAGCACGCAGCCGAGGATGACGTCGCCGGCCTCTGCCGGTGACGTGCCGGACCGGCTCAGCGCTTCCCGTACGACCACGGCGCCCAGATCGGCGGCGGACAGGTCCTTCAGCGAGCCGCCGAATCCGCCAATGGCCGTACGACAGGCGGACAGGATCACGGCGAGCGGGCGGTCGGGCATCAGATCTCCTCGGAAGGCTGTTTCAACTGAATGGGATGTGCCCGGGGGCGCATCGAGCGCCAGGGGCCATCATTATTCCATACCCTCACCGGAGCCCGCGACCGAGCGACGGCGGCCCCACACCGCAGGTGCGCACCGCGGAGCCGCACCGTTCACAAGCGTGCACGTGATCCGGATCCGAGCGACAATCGCGGGCGTGACTCCGGTTCTTGGCGGCTCAATCGAGTGGCGCCCGTCCCGGGACCAGGCGGAGGGCAGTCGCCTCTGGTCGTTCATTCAGCGGCACGGACTGCGCGACCTCGACGAGCTGCACCGCAGGTCGGTATCGGACCCGGAGTGGTTCTGGGGAGCGGTGATCGAGGAGCTCGGGCTCGAGTTCTACGAGCCCATGTCACGCGTCCTGGACACCTCCCGGGGTGTGCCCTGGGCCACCTGGTGCGTGGGCGGCTCGCTCAACATCGCACACGGCTGTCTGGATCGCTGGGTCGCCACGCCGCTGGCTCGCAAGCCCGCGCTCCGCTGGGAGGGCGAAGAGGGCCGCGTGCGCACCCTCACCTACGCTGAACTGCTGCGCGACGTGGCTCGCTGCGCCAACGGTCTCCGCGATCTCGGCATTCGCAGGGGCGACCGCGTGGCCGTGTTCATGCCGATGTGCCCGCAGCTCGCCGTCGCCTTCTTCGCCGTCATCCGCATCGGCGGCGTGGTGCTGCCGCTGTTTTCCGGGTACGGCGCGGACGCCGTGGCCCAGCGTCTGAACGACGCGGCCGCGCGGGTGCTGGTCACCGCCGACGGCTTCCTCCGGCGGGGGCGCAGGGTCGACATGAAGCGGGTGGCGGACGAAGCCGTGAGCCTGGCTCCGGGCGTGGAGCGCGTGGTCGTCGCCCCGCGCCTGGCGGACGAGCCGCCGGCGGCATCCGATCGCGAGGTGGCATGGTCCGCGCTGCTGGCTGGCCGGGCGGACACGTGTGAGCCGGAACACACGGACGCCGAAGACCCGCTCATGCTCATCTACACCTCCGGGACGAGCGGCCGCCCGAAGGGTGCGGTACATACGCACTGCGGCTTTCCCGTCAAGACGGCCCAGGACATGCTTCACGGTTTCGACGTGCGCAGCAGCGATACCGTGTACTGGGTGACCGACATGGGATGGATGATGGGCCCGTGGCTCCTGCTGGGGTCCACGCTGCTTGGCGCCACCACGGCTCTGTACGACGGCGCACTCGATCACCCGGGCCCGGATCGGCTCTGGGCTTTCTGCGAGCGGCACGGCGTGAGCGTGCTCGGCGTCTCGCCGACGCTCGTCAGGAGCCTGATGCCGCACGGTGACGGTCCCGTCCGCGCCCACGACCTGACGGCGCTGCGGATGTTCGGCTCCACCGGCGAGCCCTGGGATCCGGACTCCTGGCACTGGCTCTTTCGCACCGTCGGCGGGAGCCGGCTGCCGATCATCAACTACTCGGGCGGCACCGAGGTCTCGGGAGGACTGCTCGTCGGCAACTGGCTGTCTCCCATCAAGCCGTGTTCCTTTGCGGGTCCCCCACCCGGCATCGATGCCGCCGTCGTGGACGAATCGGGCCGGCCCCTAGAGGGCGAGGTCGGCGAACTGGTCGTGCGTGCGCCCTGGATCGGGATGACGCGCGGCTTCTGGCAGGATCCCGAGCGCTACCTGCAGACCTACTGGTCCCGTTTCCCCGACACGTGGGTACACGGCGACTGGGCGGTGATCGACGAGGACGGGGCCTGGTTCATCCTCGGCCGCTCCGACGACACGATCAAGGTGGCCGGCAAACGGCTCGGCCCCGCCGAAGTGGAGTCGGTGCTGCTGGAACACCCGGCCGTCGTGCAGGCGCTCGCCTTCGGCGTGCCCGATCCGCTGAAAGGACAGACCGTCGTCTGCCTGTGCGTGACGCGCGACCCGGACGCCGCTCCCGGTGATCTCTCACGCGAGCTGGCGTCGCTCGTGGCCGATCGCCTGGGCAAGCCGCTGCGTCCGAAAGTGGTGGCGATCGTGCGGGATCTGCCGCGCACCCGCAACGGCAAGATCATGCGCCGCGTCGCCCGGGCCGCCTTCCTGGGCGACTCCGTCGGCGACGTCACGGCGCTCGAGAACGCCGACGTCGTGGCCGAGATCAGCGCGGCCGGACAGGCCGGGCGCTGAGCGTCAGGATCGGTCCCGCGTCAGGACGTCGCGCCAGTGCGCGGCCTCGCCGAACGTGTCGGTGAGGCTGTCGCCGCGCGGCAGGTCCGCCCGCAGCGCTCGAAGCCGCTCGATCAGCTCGTCGAGCGCCCTGCCGATCTCGTCGCCATTGGTGGCCGTGATGTCCCGCCAGACGTCCGGAGGGCTCGAAGCCAGGCGCGTCGTGTCCACGAGTCCGCGGCCGGCGAGGCCCAGGCCGGATACACCCGCTTCGTTGCCCACGATCGCCATCAGCGCGCTGGCGGTCAACTGGGGCAGGTGGCTGAGGTACGCGAGCAGGCGGTCGTGCGCCACCGGCTCGAGCGTGCAGGGGCGCGCGCCCAGGCCGCGGGCGAACGCGTACAGACGCTCCACCGCGGCGCCGGGTGCCTCGCCGCGGGGGGTGAAGATCCAGGGGCGATCCCGGAAGAGATCGGGCCTGGCATGAGCGAGCCCCCCGCGTGCGGCCCCGGCCAGCGGATGGCCTCCCACGAACGTGAGCCGGGCCGGCAGATCGCCGGCTGCCTCGACGATGTCCCGCTTCGTGCTGCCGACGTCGGTGACGACCGCCGTACCGGTGATGCAGTCGGCGAGCGACGCGAGGATCGAGATGTTCTCGCGCACCGGGGCGGCCAGCACGACGAGATCCGCCTCGGCCGCGACGATCGGGTCGTCGGCCGCCACGTCGATCGCGTGCCGGACCATCGCCTGCTCCAGCACGTCCCTGGTGTCGACGGCGATGACCAGGGCGCGGGGCCAGACCTCCCGCGCCGCCAGCGCGATCGACCCCCCGATCAGCCCGAGCCCGATGACGGCGACCTTCTCGAAGACCGGAGGCGCCAGGTGGTCGCCCGCCTGGATGACGGGGAGGGATCGGGACACGGGTGGATCAGGCCCAGCCCCGTCGCGCCACCGGCTCGAGGCAGATGCTGCGGCCGATGGCCGGCGCGATGATCCGGAGCTCGGCCATCAGCCGCTCGAACTGCGCCGGGAACATCGACTGCGCGCCATCACTTAGCGCCCGGTCCGGATCGTTGTGGACCTCGATCAGCAGCCCGTCCGCGTCCGCCGCCACCGCCGCGCGCGCCATCGGCGCCACCATGTCCCGGCGCCCCGCACCGTGGCTCGGATCGGCCACGACCGGAAGGTGACTGAGCTTCTTGACCACCGGAATCGCCGAGATATCGAACGTGTTGCGCGTAGCGGTCTCGAACGTCCGGATGCCCCGCTCGCAGAGGATCACGCCGTTGTTGCCGCCCGACAGGATGTACTCGGCGGACATCAGCCACTCCTCGATGGTGGCCGACAGACCGCGCTTGAGGAGCACCGGCTTCTGCTGGTGTCCCAGTTCGCGGAGGAGGGTGAAGTTCTGCATGTTGCGGGCGCCGACCTGGAAGATGTCGCAGTAGCGCGCGATCAGGTCGATCTGGCTCACATCCATGACCTCGGAGATGAGCTTCAGCCCGTGCGCGTTCGCCGCATCGCGGAGCATGCGGAGCCCCACCTCGCCGAGGCCCTGGAAGCTGTAGGGCGAGCTCCGCGGCTTGAAGGCTCCCCCGCGCAGCACCTTCGCCCCCGCGCGCTTCACGGCAGCCGCGCTGGCGTCAACCTGTTCCTCGGTTTCCGCCGAGCAGGGGCCCGCCATCACGATGACCTCGTCCCCGCCGATCCGGACATCGTCAATCGTGACGACCGTGTCGTTCGGCTTGAAGGTGCGCCCCGCAAGCTTGTACGGCTCGCTGATCCGGACGACCTCCTTCACGCCGTCCAGGATCTGGATCAGCGCCGAGTCGATCTTGTTCGGGCCCACCACACCCAGCACCGTCCGGCTCGCACCGGACGACCGGTGCACGTCCATCCCCAGGTCGACGAGGCGTTCGATCACCGCCTCAATCTGCTCTTCCGAAGCCCGTTCCTGCATCACCACAACCATGCTGCTACCCTGTTTCTTCTGCGTCGTCTGCCGCGTACCGCTCGGCCCGCCGCGCCTCGTCCATCACCCGTTCGAAGATGCGGACGACCGCGTCCGCGTTGAGAGGTCCCGACAGCGCCTCTGCCGCCGCCCGGACCCGCGCCAGCACCTGCTTCTCGCGTTCCGGCTGGTATATCGGCATCTCGATGTCGCGCTTCAGCCGTCCGATTTCGACAGCGCACGCGACGCGGACGTTCAGGAGCCTGACCAGTTGCTCGTCGATCACGTCGAGCCGGTCCCGCAGCTCCTCGATGGTCATGACCTCAGCCACCGCACGTACTCCTCGACACGACCGGCCAGGTCAGGAGATCGCCCCGCCTCTGCGATGACGCTCACGAGCGCGCTCCCCACGACCGCCGCATCTGCCCACCGTCCGACCTCCCGGACGTGTTCCGGCTTCGAGATCCCGAACCCGAGGGCGACCGGCAGGGGCCCGGCCTGCCTGACACGACGGACCATCTGCTCGGCGCCGTCCGCGATCGCCTCGCGGGCTCCCGTGACACCGAGCCGGGAAATGACGTACAGGAAACCGCTGCCCAGGCGCGACGCCTGACGGAGACGCCCGTCGCTCGTCGTCGGGCTCAGCAGGAAAATTGTATCAATCTGCCTGGACGACAGCATGCCGCGAAACTCGCCGGCCTCGTCGATCGGCAGATCCAGCACCAGGACACCGTCCACACCGGCCGCCGCTGCCCGCTCCGCGAACGCGTCGAGGCCGAACCGGAAGATGGGGTTGGCGTAGCTGAAAAGCACCAGTCCGGCCTTCAGCTCCGATCGCAGGCGGGCGATCAGGTCCAGGACCGATGCCAGCGTGGTTCCCGAGGCCAGTGCCCGCTCCGTGGCTCGCTGGATGACCGGGCCATCGGCCAGCGGTTCCGAGAACGGGACGCCGACCTCGATCACGTCCGCACCCGCCCGGTCCAGGGCCCTCAGGATGTCCGCCGACCGTTCCAGGTCGGGATCGCCTGCGGTGACGTAGGTCACGAGCCCGGGCCGGCCGTCGGCGCGGATCCGGTCGAATATGGCGGTCAGCCGGCTCACGTTCGTGACTCCCCGTCCAACGGCCAGGATGGCGGCAGCGTCCCGGCGACGGTCTGGACGTCCTTGTCGCCGCGCCCGGACAGGTTGACCAGTACCAGTGAACCGTCCGGCAGGGTCTTCCCCTCGCGTCGCACGTACGCCACGGCGTGCGCCGACTCGAGCGCCGGGAGGATGCCCTCGAGACACGCAAGCGCGCCGAAGGCGTCCACCGCCTCGGCGTCGGTCGCGTATGCGTATTCGGTCCGTCCCTGGTCCCTGAGCCACGCGTGCTCCGGACCGACGGCCGCGTAGTCGAGTCCGGCGGAGATCGAGTGCGTGAGGTCGATGTTCCCCGCCTCGTTCTGGAGGATGAACGTCCGGGTGCCCTGGAGCACGCCCACGCTGCCACCGGCGAACCGGGCGGCGTGATGGCCGGGTTCGATGCGCTCACCGCCGGCCTCGATGCCGATCAGCCGGACACCATGGTCCTCGATGAAGCCGTCGAAGATGCCGATCGCATTGCTCCCGCCGCCCACGGAGGCCACGACGACGTCCGGCAGCCGCCCCACCTGGTCGAGGCACTGGGCGCGCGCTTCTCGGCCGATGACCGCCTGGAACTCGCGAACCATCAACGGATAGGGATGCGGGCCGAGCGCCGATCCGAGCAGGTAGTAGGTCGTCGTGACGTTGGTGACCCAGTCGCGCATTGCTTCGCTGATGGCGTCCTTGAGCGTCCGGCTGCCGGCATCCACGCTCCGGACCTCGGCGCCCAGCAGCCGCATCCGGACGACGTTCAGCGCCTGCCGCCGCATGTCCTCGGCGCCCATGTACACGCAACACTCGAGGCCGAGCAGCGCGCACGCCGTGGCAGTGGCCACGCCGTGCTGGCCGGCACCGGTTTCGGCGACGACACGACGTTTGCCCATCCGGCGCGCCAGGAGGGCCTGGCCCAGCGCGTTGTTGATCTTGTGGGCGCCGGTATGCGCGAGATCCTCGCGCTTCAGCAGAACCCGGATCGCTCCACACTCGGCAGCCAGCCGGCCCGCCTCGTACAGCGGCGTCGGCCGGCCCACGTAATGCCGCAGCAGGCCGTCGAGCTCGCGCCTGAAACCCGCGTCCGCTCGGGTCGCGAGATAGGCCTCCGTCAGCTCTTCGATCGGTGCCACGAGCGTTTCGGGGACGAACCGCCCCCCGTAGGGCCCGAAGTACCCGCGAGCGTCGGGATCCCGTCGGCCGACGATCGCCCGCTCAGCGCCCATCGGACGCCTCTCTGACCTGTTGTACGAACCTGCGCATCTTCTCCGCGCTCTTGATGCCGGGGGCATCTTCCACCCCGGATGACACGTCCACCCCGAACGGCCGCACGGCGGCAATCGCCTCGGCCACGTTCTCGGGAGTCAGGCCTCCGGCCAGTACCACCTGCCGCCGCCGGGCCAGTGGCGCCGCCCGCGTCCAGTCGATCCGCTGCCCCGTGCCACCGCGCCGATCCGGATCGTGCGCGTCGAGCAGAACGGGCACCGACTCCGGCCATTCGCCGAACACCCGCTCGGCCGTCGCCAGCGACGCAGCCTTGATCACCGGCCGGCCCACCGCGCCCATCGAGGACGCCGACTCGTCGCCGTGGAGCTGCACGCCGGTCAGCCCGCACTCGGCGACGACGTCCCTGATCTCCCCGGCGGGCTGGTCCACGAACACGCCGATGACGCGGCTCCCGTGCGGCAGGTCCCGTACGATCGCGGCGGCCTCCCTGGGGTTCACGTAGCGCGGGCTGGCCGGCCAGAAGACGAACCCGAGCGCGTCGGCGCCCGCAGCGAGTGCCGCCATGGCGTCCTCGCGCCGTGTGATTCCGCACATCTTGACGAAGGTCACGCTGCCTCCGCTCCGACCAGCTCCGCGACCGCCGCACCCGGATCGGGTGCCGTCATGCAGCGTTCTCCGACCAGGAAGGCCGAGTACCCGCACTCGCCGAGCGCCCGCAGCTCCGACAACGACGTCAGCCCGCTTTCGCTGACGGCGGTCACCGCGCGCGGTATGCGGCTGGCGAGCCGCCTGGAGGCCCCTACGTCCACGGCCAGCGTGCGCAGGCTCCGGTTGTTGACGCCCACCACGCGAGCGCCGGCATCGAGGGCGCGTGCCAGCTCGTCTTCGTCGTGCACTTCCACGAGCGCTGCGAGGCCCAGTGTCCCGGCCTCCGCCGCCAGCCGTTCCAGCTCGTCGTCGGTCAGCGCCGCCACGATCAGCAGCACGGCATCGGCGCCAGCCGCCCGGGCCTCGTGCAGCTGGTAGGAATCCACCACGAAGTCCTTTCGCAGCAGCGGCAGCCCCACCCGATCCCGGACGGCAGCGAGATGCGCCAGCGACCCGTCGAAGAAGGTCGGCTCGGTCAGGACCGAGATGGCCGCCGCCCCGCCGCGTTCGTACGCCGTCGCGATGCGGACCGGGTCGTAGTCGGCGAGCAGCACGCCTCTGGACGGAGATCGCCGCTTGCACTCGGCGATCACGTTGATGCGACCCGCGCGCCGGAGCGCAGACTCGAACTCGTCGCCGCGGGGGCGCCGCTGCGCCGCCCGGGCTTCGACGACGCCGAGCGGTTCGCGCTCGCGCCGCGCGGCAACCGCGCGGCGTGTGGCAGCGACAATCGCGGCCAGCAGATCGGGTGTCCCGCTCATGCTCCGTCCTCGTGGGACGCGGAGGCCATGCGCGCGAGCGTCTCCCGCGCCGCACCGCTGTCGATGGCGGCCGCCGCGCGGATGATCCCGGCCTGCACCGACGCCGCCCGGCCCGCCACGTAGAGCCCTGCGCCCGCATTCAGCAGCACGACATCCCGGGCCGGTCCAGGTTCCCCGTCGAGCACGCGCGTGAGAATCGCGGCGCTGGCGGCGGCATCGCCGCCAGCCAGCGCCTCGCGCTGGCACCGCGCGACGCCCACGTCCGAGGGATGCAGATAAAAGGTGTGCACGCGACCGCGCAGGCATTCCGCGACCTTCGTATGCCCAAGCGTCGAGATCTCGTCCAGCCCCCCGGCTCCGTGCACGACCCAGGCGTGCACCGTCCCGAGGCGCACGAGCGCCTGGGCGATGAGCTCCGTCAGCTCCGGCGCGGGAACGCCCACGACCTGCCGGTTCGCGCCCGCCGGGTTCGTCAGCGGCCCGATCAGATTGAAGGCGGTCCTGATGCCCAGCTCGCGGCGCGTCGGCCCGGCGTGCTTCATGGAGGGGTGGAACGTGGGGGCGAAACAGAACGCGATGCCCGCGGTCTCGAGCGCACGAGCGACCTGGGCTGGCGATGCGGTCACGTTCACGCCCAGCTGCTCGAACACGTCCGCGCTGCCGCAGCGGCTCGATACCGACCGGTTGCCGTGTTTGGCGACCCGCACGCCGCACGCGGCCACGACGACCGCTGCCGCCGACGAGATATTGAAGGTGCCGGAGCGGTCTCCCCCCGTGCCACACGAATCGAAGATGTCTCCCGGAGGCACCTCCAGAGGGACGGCGTGCGCCCGCATCGTTCGCGCCAGGCCGACGATCTCCTCCGGACGCTCGCCCTTCGCTGCCAGGGCCACGAGGAACCCGGCGAGCCTGGCCGGGGGCACCCGTCCCTCCATCACCTCGTGCATCGCGTGCTCGGCTTCGGCCGCGGTGAGGTCCTGACGCCCGAGCAGGCGTTCGATGAGCTCAGTCACCCGGCGCTCCCTTCACGTCCAGGAAGTTCCGGAGCAGTCGCCGGCCCTCCCCCGTCAGCACCGACTCGGGATGGAACTGCACCCCGTGCACGGGGAAGCGCCGATGACGGACGCCCATGATCGTCCCGTCGTCCAGGGCGCGCGCCGTCACTTCGAGGTCGCCGGGAACGCTGTCGGGTGCGATGGCCAGCGAGTGGTACCGACCGGCCTCGAACGGATTGGCAAGCCCCGCGAACACACCTTGCGCATCGTGCTCGACGAGCGACGTCTTGCCGTGCATCGGGCGAACGGCACGCGTGACGATGCCGCCGTACGCCATGCCGATTGCCTGATGTCCGAGGCAGACACCGAGAATCGGGGTCGTCGACCCGAACTGCCGGATCACCTCCAGCGAGACGCCGGCGGACTCGGGGCGGCCGGGGCCCGGCGAGATGACCACGCGCTCAGGAGCCATGGTCCGGATGGCGTCGGGAGTGATCTCGTCGTTGCGCCGGACCTCGAGCACGGCCCCGAGCTCGCCCAGGTACTGGACCAGGTTGTAGGTGAACGAATCGTAGTTGTCGATGACCAGAATCATGGGCGTGTCGTCCGTCCGCTGCTCACACCCCACCCTGCGCCAGCTCGAGCGCCCGCAGGACCGCCCGCGCCTTGTCGCGGGTCTCTTCGTACTCCGCCGTCGGGTTCGAGTCCGCGACGATCCCCGCACCGGCCTGCACCCGGGCCCGGCCACCCTCGATCACGACCGTCCGGATCGTGATGCAGAAGTCCAGGTTGCCGGCGAAGTCGAGATACCCCACCGCCCCGGCATACACGCCGCGGCGGTCCGGTTCGAGACTGGCGATGATCTCCATGGCTCGAACCTTCGGCGCGCCCGACACCGTGCCCGCCGGAAAGCACGACACGAGCGCGTCCAGGCAGTCCCGGTCGTCGGCCAGCGTCCCCTCGACCACCGACACCAGGTGCATCACGTGCGAGTAGCGCTCCAGGGCCATGTAGGTCGGCACGCGCACGGTGCCGTAGCTGCACACGCGTCCCAGGTCGTTCCGGCCCAGGTCGACGAGCATCACGTGCTCGGACCGCTCCTTCTCGCTGCGCTTGAGCTCGTCGGCGAGCCGGAGGTCTTCCTCCTCGGTCGCTCCCCT
This sequence comes from Acidimicrobiia bacterium, assembly GCA_016871255.1. Classification (GTDB taxonomy): domain Bacteria; phylum Acidobacteriota; class Vicinamibacteria; order Vicinamibacterales; family UBA2999; genus VFZH01. Next base: position 14,833 of record VFZH01000018.1, read on the forward strand.
CGGGCGCGTGCCGGCAATCGGGTGCGTCTGGACACGCCGGCCTTCGGCGCGCACGAGCATTTCCGGCGAGGCGCCGACGATCGATCGCCCGCCCGTACGCAGGTAGAACATGTACGGGGACGGGTTCACGTGCCGCAGCGCCCGGTAGACCGAGAACGGATCGGCGGATACCTCGGTCTCGAAGCGCTGCGAGAGAACGACCTGGTAGATATCGCCCGCGGCGATGTGTTCCTTCGCCGTCCGCACCATCGTCTCGAACTGCTCGCGCGTGAGGTTGGAGCGAACATCCAGCGGTGCCCCCTCCCCGCGCGGCGCCTGTGACAGGCTGCGCTCGAGCTCCCGCTCGACGAATCCGATTCGGGCGCACGCGAACTGATACAACGCCTCGAGGTCCTCGTCGCCCCCGATCCGCGCGTTCGCGATGATCAGGATGCGATGGCGGACGTGGTCGAACGCGAGAACCGTGTCGAACAGCATGAAGGCCGCTTCGTCGTCGTCTGCAATCGCAGGCTGGAGCGTCACCGGCTCGAACCAGGCGGCGGTGTCGTAGCCGAAGTACCCGACGGCGCCGCCGGTGAAACGCGGCAGGCCCGGCACGAGGGGCGACCGGTACGCGGCCATCAGCCCCCGGAGCGTCTCGACGAACGGCTTGTCCGACCTCTCCTCCGTCGCGCCCCGCTGAACGACGGTCTGCCCGCCGCGCGCGCGCGCCGTCAGGAACGGGTCCTTGCCGAGGAACGAGTACCGCGCGATCTGCTCGCCCCCGGCCACCGACTCGAACAGGAAGGCGTCGTCCGAAGTCTCCGCGATCTTGAGGAACGCCGAGACCGGTGTCAGCAGGTCGGCGACCATCTCCTTGCACACGGGCACGAAGGTGCCGCGCCGCGCCAGGTCGGTGAACTCGTCGAATGTCGTCAGCCGCATCGCTTACCCCGCTGCCCTCGTGCCGCGCGCCTCGACGGCTGCCGCCATGACGCCGGCCGGCGCCGGCCGGCCCAGCCACCAGGCGAACTGTCGTTCCGCCTGTGCCACGAGCATCGGCAACCCGCCGAGCGTGGCGCACCCCGCCTGCCTCGCCTCCTCCAGGAGTCGCGTCTCCGCCGGGGTGTAGACGAGGTCGTAGACGAGTCGGCCGCGGAACGGCCCCCCCGGCAACGGAGAGACGCTCTCGTGGCCGACTCCTCCGAGCGGAGTGCAGTTGACCAGCAGGTCCCAGGAGCCGGGCTCGGGCGGCCACGGGGCCGCGCTCACCCCGAGATCAGCCGCCAGCGCTTCGGCCTGCGCCGGCTTCCGCGCGTGAACGCGGACCGCGGCACCCGCGGTCCGGAGACCGTACACCACGGCGCGGGCGGCGCCACCGGCACCGAGGACCGAGACGCGGCTGTCCTCGATCGCCCAGTCCTCGGCCGCGGCGTGCCGGATGAGGGGCGCGAGGAACCCGTCCACGTCCGTGTTGGTCGCTTCCCAGCCCGGCACCGTGCGCCGCAGCGTGTTGGCCGCCCCCACCGCCCTGGCCCTGTCGTCGGCCCGCGCCGCCGCCGTCAGGGCGTCGCGCTTGAACGGGATGGTCACACTGGCGCCTCGCACGTCCAGGGCACGCGCCACGCGTTCGAAGTCGTCGAAGTCCGACGCCTCGAGCGGCAGGTACACCGCGTCCACGCCCGCAGCCTCGAACGCCGCGTTCTGCATGACGGGCGACAGCGAATGCGCGATCGGCGTGCCGACCACGCCGAACAGTGCCGTTCGCGGCCCGACGTCCCGGAAGCGGTAGCGGCGCAGCATCTCTTCTGCCGGGATCTGACCAGGTGCCACCTCGCGTCCGGCGTACGACCAGCATGACCCGAACCGCCCGGGCAGCAGGCGCGTGCAGAGCCCTGCTGCGCCCATGGCCAGCGCCACGACGGGCCCATCCCGGTGCAGGTCGATCAGCGGCAGCACGTCGCTGAGGCGTCGCGCCGTCACCGCGATCTTCACCACGTCTGCGCCCACCGCCCGCATGGCGCGATGGCGATCTCCCAGATCGGCCGGAACGCCGGCGAAGTCGTGATGGGAGAGCACGACGCGCGTCCTGCCCCGGCGGCCGACGAGATCGCCGAAGCCGGCCCGCCATTCCACGTCCACCCACTCGGCGCCGCATTCACACGCCCGCTCGAGCACGCGCCTGCGCTCGTCTTCCGAGCCCGCGAACCGTCCGCCCTCCCAGGTGGGCCGGCAGGTGACGATGGCCGGGCGCGTCCGCCCTTCGAGCGCCAAGGCGACGTCGAGATCGCGCACCCCGTCCAGACGCAGCTCCACCATGTCGCCCATCGTGGCCGCATCGCGTGCGGCGCGGAGCTCCGCCAGCGTGTCGCCCGTCACGGTTTCGCAGAGCGCCGGTCGTGTCACCCTGTCCCGTCCGTTCTGAGCGCCCCGGGACGCCCACGCGCAAAAAAAAAGCCCCCTCAACCGTCTTGGCTGAAGGGGCGCGGCGGGGTCGGAGCGGGGTACGGCTCAGACGCCTGCTGTCACCCCTTCGCACGCGAACCAGTACCGCCACCGGGCATCGGTGTCGGGCCAGGTCGTGCCGCGAAACGAGATGAGCAGGGTCGACATGCCGTATCGAATGGTTGACCGTACTCCAGCGGGCGGGAGGCTGTCAACGAACCCCCGGGCCTGCTTGCAGTTTCCAGGGATTCACCCTATAACCACTGACATGCAGATCCGCAGCCGCCGCGCCGTCTTTCTCGCCTCGGCGGCTGTGGCGCTGGCCGTCGCCGGGCTTCCCGCCGCCACCGAGCGCTTCCCGATCGAAGACGTGCGCCCGGGCATGACCGGCGTCGGGCGGACGGTGTTCGAGGGCGACCGGCTCGACGAGTTCCAGGTGCACATCATCGGCGTGCTCCGGAACGTCATCGGTCCCCAGCGCAACCTCGTGCTGGCCCGCCTCGAAGGGGGGCCTCTGGCCGATACCGGCGTCATCGCCGGGATGAGCGGCAGCCCCGTCTACATCGACGGGCGGCTGCTCGGCGCCGTCTCGTACTCCCTCGGGGCCTTTTCCAAAGCACCGATCGCCGGCATCACCCCGATCGACGAGATGACCGAGGTGGCGGCGATGAACACCCCTCGGCGCCAGTTGGCCCGGGTCGATGTCGCCGTGCCACTGACGGTCGACGGGCTGCGCGACTCCGTGCGCCAGGCGTTCGCGTGGCTGCGCCCCTTCGCCGATCGGCCGGAGGACGCGCGGCTGATTGGCGGCGACGGCGGCATCGGTCCCGGCGTCGGCACGCTGCTCCGCCCGATCGCCACGCCGCTGACGCTGTCCGGGTTCAGCGCGGGCACCATCGCGCCCCTGGCTGCCGCACTGCAGGATGCCGGACTGCCGGCGACCGTCGCCAGGGGAGCCGACGATCCCGCCGACCCACCTGCGCCGCTGAGACCGGGCGACCCGGTCGGGGTCACCCTGCTCGACGGCGATCTGGAGATCGGCGCGACCGGGACGGTCACCCATGTGGACGGCGACGCGGTGTACGCGTTCGGGCACGCGTTCTACAACCTCGGTCCCACGCAGTTTCCGATGACCCGGGCGCGTGTCCACACGGTCCTGCCGAGCCTCCAGTCGTCGATGAAGATCGCGAGCATGGGCCAGGTGATCGGCACCATCCGCCAGGATCGCTCGACGGCGATCGCCGGCACGCTGGGCGAGGGGCCGCCGCTGATCCCGATCACCCTCCGACTGACGTCCGAACGCGGCATCAACCGGACCATGCGGTTGCGTGTCGTGAACGATCAGTTGTTCACCCCGCTGATGACGTACCTCTCGATCGTGGAGACGCTGACGTCGTACGAGCGGCAGACGGGCGCGGCCAGCTACGTGATTCGCGGGAGCGCAACGCTGAAGGATCGTGGCGCGCTGGCGTTCGAGAACCTGTTCAGTGGCGAGCAGGCCTCGGCGGGTGCCGCCGGCTACGTCATGACGCCCATCAACGTGCTGCTGCGCAACGCGTTCGAAGACGTCCGGATCGAGGCGCTCGATCTCGAGATCGTCGCCAGCGAAGAGCCGCGCACGGCCACGCTCGAACGAGCCTGGATCGACAGCGCCCGGGTGCGCGCCGGCACCGACGTGCCGCTCCGAGTCCTCCTGCGCACGTACCGCGGAGAGGAGGTGACCCGCACGGTGCCGATCCGGATTCCACCGAACGCCCGGGGCGCAGTGTCGGTGCTGGTCAGCGACGCCGCACGCCTGGCCCAGGTCGAAGGACGCGAAGCCTCCGCCTCCCGCACCCGCGACCTGCCGCAGATGCTGCGCGTGCTCAACGACGTGCGGAAGAGCAACCGGCTGTACGTCCGCCTCGTGTCCGCGGACGGCGGAGCCGTCGTCCGCGGCGAAACGCTGGAGTCGCTCCCTTCGTCGGTGCTGGCGGTCATGGAAGGCGACCGCAGCGGCGGCAGCTTCCGTTCCCTCGGAGCCTCCCTCTCGGGCGACTGGGAGATCCCGATGGACTACGTTGTCGAGGGCTCCCGCACGCTGACCTTGCCGTTGGATCGGCGCTGATCCGCGGCGGCCGAGACCCTTCCGACCTGCGCCCTCCATGCCCAGACGCTCCCTGCCGACAGTCCTCCTGTGGTTCGCTGCCGCAGGTGCCGCCCTCGCCCTCTCCCAGCCGGAGGTCTGGCAGGTCACGACCCAGGCCGAGTTCCTCCGGGGCGAGATCGACGATCTGTCCGTGGACCGGCATGGTCGGCTCGCGCTCGGCCAGGTCTCCACGACGCTGCACGAGCCCACGTCGCCATTCCTGTGGCGTGCGGTGGCAGCCCCCGACGGCACGCTCTACGTGGGCAGCGGCAACGAGGGGCGCGTGATCCGGATCCAGCCCGATGGGACCGGCTCGGTCTTCTTCGACACCGACGAGCTCGAAGTCCATGCCCTGACGCTGGCACCGGATGGCGCATTGCTGGTCGGCACCTCACCCGATGGGCGCATCTATCGCGTTCAGCCCGACGGGCAGAGTCGCGTGTTGTTCGATCCCCCGGACACCTACATCTGGAGCCTCGCGGCCGCCTCCGACGGCGCCGTGTTTGCCGGCACCGGCAACACCGGCGTCGTGTACCGGATCCTGCCGGACGGCACTGGCAGCCCGTTCTACGCCACGAAGGCGTCGCACGCGATGTCGCTCGCCGTCGAGCCCGACGGCCACCTGCTCGTCGGCACCGAGTCACCCGGCCGGGTCTTCCGGATCGATCGCGAGGGCAAGCCCTTCGTGCTGCTCGAATCGGCCTACAGGGAGATTCATGCCCTCCGGGTTGCGCCGGACGGCACGATCTACGCCACGGCAATCCGCGGGCGATCGGGCTCCGGAGGAGGCCTCCCACCCGAGCCACCCACGCCCGCACCGTCAGGCTCCACCCCGCCTGTGGCGTCGGTGTCGACCGAGGTCACGACCGTGACGGTCGCCGCCGACGTGTCCGCCTCAGGTGGTTCCGCCCCGTCCGGCACGCCTCCGGGCGGCGGTGCCGGAGGGATCTATCGCATCCAGCCGGGCGGGATCTGGGACCTCATCTGGGAAACCCGTGAGGACACGCCCTACGACGTCGCCGTGGACGGCGACGGCCTGCTCGTCGCCACCGGCAATTCGGGAAAGATCTTCCGCCTGTCGGGCGATCCTGTCGAGGCGACGCTGCTCGCACGAGCCGATGCGCAGCAGGTGACGGCACTGGTCAGGGATCCCTCCGGCCGGCTGGTCTACACCACCTCCAACCCGGCCAGGGTCCTGCGCCTCTCTACCGACCAGGCGCGCGAAGGCTCCTACGTGTCCGATCTCCGCGACGCCAGCACCCTCGCCACGTGGGGAACGATCCGCTGGCACGCAGAAGTCCCACAGGGCACACGGATCGAACTGTCCACGCGCTCCGGCAACACGGCAACGCCCGACGAGACCTGGAGCGCCTGGTCCGATCCCTACACCCAGCCCGAGGGGTCCGGGATAAGCAGTCCGCCCGCCCGGTACCTCCAGTGGCGGGCGCGATTTTCGGGAACCGGGGAGCGAACACCGATCCTCACCTCGGTACGGGTGGCCTTCCTCCAGCGGAATCTGCGGCCGAGAGTCACGTCTGTCGTGGCCCACCCGCCCGGCACGGTCTTCCAGCGGCCCTATCCGACCGGGGATCCCGATATCGCCGGCTTCGATGCCGATCCACCCGACAGGAAAGCGCTCGAGTTGTTCGGATCCGGCGGCGGCGCACAGGGAACGGCCCTTGGCAAGCGCGACTACCAGAAGGGGCTGATGACGTTCGTCTGGCGCGCGGAAGACGCGAATGCCGACGAACTGGCCTACGAGATTCAGTACAGGCGGGAGGATGAAACCGCCTGGCGGCAGCTCCGCAGCGGCCTGAACGAGGAGATGTTCGTCTGGGACACCTCGGCCGTGCCGGATGGCACCTACATCCTCCGGGTGGCAGCCACCGACGCGCCGTCCAATCCAGCCACGGCCGCGCTCGTCGGCCACCTGGACAGCGCACCCTTCGACATCGACAACACACCGCCGGTCGTCACCTTCACGCGTACCCGCCAGGACGGAAATCGCCGGCTGTTCACCTTCGACGTGCAGGACGGCCAGTCAGCCGTGTTCCGTGTGGAGTACTCGCTCGATGGTGCCCGCTGGAGACCGGTGTACCCGATGGACGGGATCGCGGATTCGCGCCGGGAAGCCTACGAGGTGGCGATCGACGCCGCCACGCCGGGGCGGGAACTGGTCGTCCGGGCGACCGACGCCCTCAACAACGTCGGCAGCGCGAGCACGGCCGCGGGCGGCAGCCGATAGCGCTCAACTCGAGCGGCGCCCGGCGAGCCCGGGCTCCGGCGGCTTCACGTCGAAGTCGAACGGTCTGGGGGACCCCTTGACCGTCGTTCTGGCCACGAGCCACACGAGGTTCACGGCCACCGGCGATCCTCCCAGCTGCGCCGGCGAGAAACGGACCGTGGAGACAGCGCTCTCGAGGAACGACAACTCGGTTGGCGGCGGCGGAAGACTGACCATGCGCCCGCCACCGTCTTCAGCCGGGTAGTGGGACCGCAGCAGTTCGTAGCCCGCAATCCGTCCTTCCCGCGTGACCGTGGCCGCGAACGCGAACACGGCGTCGTTCTTCGGGATCCGCGTGAGTTCCGGGGCATCGTCGTAGTAGTCCGGAATGGCCAGCCGCGGGGGGGACACGTGATAGGTCAGCGCTACCGGATTGCGGTCGGAGCCCGGGGCGCCGAGCGCGTCGATGACCGCCGCCAGTGAATCACCACTGCGTCGATCGGTGGCCGTCACCACCCCCAGCGTGAGCAGCACGCAGGCCAGCATCCCGACGGTGGCACCCGCACCCGCCCACATCACGTGACGGTCCTCGAGCAGGCGCCGGGCTCTCACCGGCCATGACGCCTCCCGCTCGGCGCACGTCCGGCCCAGCACCGCCATCGCCAGGCCGTCCACGTCCACCGTGCCCCAGGGCGTCCGCACGGCAACGTTCCGGAGCGAGGCCCCGATCAGCTTGAGGTCCTCGAGATGCGCCGCACACGTGCGACACGACCTCAAGTGCGCCTCCACCATCACCTGCTCCTCGACGCCGAGCTCGTCGTCGAGGAGATCGGCGAGGAACGGACGGGCGGATTCGCAGCCGACGACCGGAATCATGTTCCCAGCCCCAGCAGCTCGGCCCGGAGGGCCTGGCGCGCCCGGGTCAGCCGTGACTTCACCGTACCGACCGCGATGTCGAGGGAATAGGCGATCTCGTCGTACCGCAGCCCGTCGATCTCGCGGAGGATCAGGGCCGTCCGCTGGTCGAACGGCAGACGGTTCAGCGCCGTCCACAGCCGCGTCGCGTTCTCTTTGCTGACGAGCAGCGAGTACGGCGAGCGATCAGCCTGCGCCGGCGGTTCGCCGAATTCGCGGAGGTGATCGTCGAGCGACACCTGATCGGCCCGGTGGCGACGCCGCCACCACCGCTGGCGATTGCGGGCCTGATTGATGACGATGCGGTAGATCCAGGTCCGGAGGCTCGAGTGGCCCCGGAAGCTGCCCAGCGTCCGGAACACCCTGAGGAAGACTTCCTGCGAGAGGTCGCGCGCCTCGTCCCGGTCGCCGAGCAGGTGGACGGCGAGATTGAAGACCATCCGCTCGTGCATCCGCACCAGCTCCACGCACGCGGTTTCATCCCCGCCCGTGCAGCGGCCGATCAGCGCAGCTTCCGCGGTGCCTTCAAGGACCCAGCTGAGGGCGTCGGCGTTCTTCACCCGTCCTCCCGACGTGATCGTCTGGCTGAAGTCTAGCATCTGGACCTGCGCTGCCGTCTCCCCCCGGCTCCCTGCGGCAATCCGGCACGCTACGCCCGCGCGAAATACGCGGGTTCAAGAGAGATTAGACCCCGGGGCGCCTGAGGGGTTCCGGCGCCCTTGGATGTACGGAGGCCACCGATCCGGCGCTCGGCCGCAGGCGGGCTGGTAGAATCGGACCGCCATGCGCCGGGGTGTCGCAATCGCCGTCTTCGCAGCCGCCGTGGTGGGCGGCTTGACCCTCGCCTGGGACACGGTGCGCCGCGACCGCGAGTTCAGACGTCTGATCGCCGCCGGCGACCTGGCCCTCAGCCGTGGAGAGACCTCCGCGGCGATCGAGGCATTCAGCGGCGCCGTGGCCCTCAGACCCACGTCCATGGTCGGCCACCTGAAGCGGGGTGATACCTATCGGCGGCGGGGTCAGATGAACGACGCGCTCCGGGACCTCCAGGACGCCGCGGCGCTCGACCCCAGCGCCACCCGTCCACTGGAGCTGCTCGGCGACGTGAATCTGGCCCTGGAAGACTACGAGCGGGCCCTCACCCACTACCAGGCGTATCTCGGCATCGACGAGCGGGCGCCACGGGTGCTGTACAAAATGGCGCTGGCGCACTTCCGTCTCAACAACATCGCGGGGGCGGTCGATCGCGCCAGGGACGCACTCGCCCTGGATGCGGCAATGCCGGAGGCGCACTTCCTGCTGGGGCTCAGCCTCAAGCCGAGCGCGCCTGAAGACGCGATGAAGGCCCTGGCGCGGGCCGTCGAACTCGATCCGGCGCTGCGACCGGCACGCGAGGAGCTGTCGGCGCTGCTGCAACGGGCCGGCCGCTTCCGGGAAGCGCAGCGTCAACTGGACGCGCTGGCCGATCTCGAGCCGGATCGCCCGGCCCGGCTTGTCGACACGGCCGTCCGGTACAGCCGGGCAGGCCGCACGGACGCGGCACTACAGGTGCTCACGGCGGCGACCGGCGCGTTTCCCGACGACCCGGTCATCCACACGGCTCTCGGTGGCCTCTGGCTCGAGTTGGCCGAGACCCGCCACGACCCGTCGCTCATTCCGCGTGCGACGGCGCTCCTGCAAACGGCAGCCGCTGGCAGCCGTGCGGACGGCCTGGCCCTCTACGGACGGGCGCTGCTGCGGTCGGGTGATGCACCCGGTGCGCTGCGAGTGCTGCGCCAGGCCACGGGCCGGCTCCCGGTCGAACCCTCCGCCTTCCTCGACCTCGCCGAAGCCGCGGATCGGCTGGAGCGCCCCGGTGAGGCGCGCGACGCGCTGGCCAGCTACGTCGCGCTTGCCGGCGACACGACGGCGTGGCCGGGCCACGCGCTGCGGATCGCCGAGTTGTCCCTGGCGATCAACGATGCCCCCACCGCCGCGGTCTGGGCACGCCGCGCTTCGGCGACCGCCCCACAGGGTGGCAGGGCTGACGCCGTGCTGGGAGAAGCCCTGATCCGGCTCGGACGCCGCGAGGACGCGCGCCAGGTCATCGCGGAAGGGCTGGAGCGGGATCCGCAGAACCAGACGCTGCGGCGCCTCCGGCGACAGGTGAACGACGAGTAGGGGCTGGGCGGACGCGGGCCGGGCACGGCGCGATCAGCCAGCCCGCGCCCAGTCAGCCAGGCGGCCGACGGCGTCGCCTCACCGGTGGACGGCGGGCCTATCACGTTTGATGTCAAACTATATGCGAAGCGGGACCGTCGGCGGCGGTCAGGCGGCCGCCCGCCAGCGGCGGACCAGCCGGGAGCCCGTGATCAGCCGGTCGTGGCTCAGCAGGGGTGCGTCCAGCGCGCGGCACGTCGCCACGATCAGCCGGTCGGCAGGATCCCGATGGAACCGCTCCGGGAGAGCAGCCACCCCCGCCGCGATGGCAGGCGTCACGGCCACCAGCCGCACGGTGCGGGGATGCGCGGCCGCCTGCAGCCAGGGGTCCAGATCGAGATCGAGCCGGAGCCGGCCCCGGTCGACGAGCATCGCCACCTCCCAGAGGCAGATATCCGGAACGAGCGGCCGGTCGCCGGCCGGCAACCCGTCGAGCGCCTCGATGGTTCGCGCCCCGAGGCGAGCATCACCCAGCATCCACCACACCCACGCGTGGGTGTCGAGCACCGGGACGTCCGTCACCGGGCCGCCTCGATCTCGGTCTCATCCACGACCGGGGCGAACGGATCGCCCGTGAACCGGCCGGTCGCCCGCAGGCGCAGCCACGGCCGCTCGTCCGGATCGCCGGCGGGGACCAGTCGCGCGACGACTCGTCCCCGCTTGGTGATGGTGACCGACTCACCGTGGTCGTGGACACGGTCGAGCAACGCGAGGCACTTGGCCTTGAACTCAGCTGCAGGCATGATCACATGACCAGTTTACATGACTAGTTACCAGCTTGTCGAGCTGGCTCTGCAAGAGCGAGCGAGCCCCAGCCGCTCGACGAGCCGGGCAAGCCCCTGCCGCGAGATCCCCAGGTCCCGGGCGGTCCTGGTCCTCGACTGGCCTGCCCGGGCCAGCGCGGCCTCGACGAAACGCCGCTCGAACTCCCGGCGCGCGTCGGCCAGCCGCACACCCGGCGGTGCCGACGCCCCCGCCATCGCCGCCGGCAGCAGCGACGCACGTACCACCCCGCGGGAGGGCGCCGCCACCGCCAGCGCGGACAGCACGTTCTGCAGTTCGCGCACGTTGCCCGGCCACGCATGCGCCGAGAGCACCTGGTACACGCCGTGCGACAGCGTGGCCCTGCTCCCGGTCCGGCCCGCGGCTTCCCGCCAGAAGTGGTCCGCGAGCACCGCGATGTCCGCCGGACGATCCCTGAGCGGCGGCATGTTGACGTGCACCACGTCGAGCCGGTACAGCAGGTCCTGCCGGAAGCGCCCGTCCTCGACGAGCTCGGCCATCGGACGGTTCGTGGCGGTCACGAGCCGGACGTCCACCTTGCGCGGGAAGTCTTCGCCGACCCGCCTGATCTCCTGCTGCTGGATCGCGCGCAGCAGCTTCGCCTGCGCCCGTTGGGACAGATCGGGGAGTTCGTCGAGAAACAGCGTGCCGGCGTGCGCCTGCTCGAACAGCCCGGCGCGCTCGGCCAGCGCGCCGGTGAACGCACCGCGGGCGTGCCCGAAGAGCTCCGACTCGACCAGATCGTCCGGAAGCGCCGCGCAGTTCAGGTCGCAGAAACGGGCGCGGGCCCGCGGACTCAACCCATGAATCGCCCGTGCCACCAGCTCCTTGCCCGTGCCGCTCTCGCCTTCGATCATCACGGCGAAGGGGGCGCTCGCGGCCCGCACCACGGTCCGCCGGACCTCCTCGATCGCCCGACTGACACCCAGCAGCCCCGGCACGGACACCGCACGGGTGCCCGATTCGTGTACTGCATCGAGACGGCTCCGCACGCGCCCTGCGGCCAGAGCCGCCGCCGTTCTCAGGGCGGCTGCCGCGGCCGGTGCTGGAGTGCGTCCGATCGGCCAGCGTGCTGCCAGCGCGGCACACGTTTCGCCCCGCGATCGGACCGGCACGGCCGCCTCGTACGCACCGTCCACGATCTCCGGCCCAATGACGATCCCGGCGTCGAGGACGCGGGTCGCAGCGGCCGGCGTCACACCGCCTCCCTCCCCTCCGAGCACCGCGGGCGGGCGTGTCGGACCGGCCACGAACACCACGCGGGAGGCCCGGAGCGCGCGCGCCAGCACGGCCGCAACCGCGTTCAGGGCCGGGACGTCATCGACTTCCTCGTCGGTGATCTGCAGGAGCCCTTCGACCAGTGGGGTGTCGATCGAAGGCGACGCCACCCTCTCGCCATCCGGAGCAGCGCCCGCGGTTTCCGGCACCGGCCGCCGCCATCCCGGTGGCAGACGTGCCTGCATCCGCTGCAGGCTGACAGCCCGCCTCCCGGCCCCCTCCTGTCGCAGGTCCATCAGCAGGCCGTTCCAGATCGCGCGGGTCGCGAGGGCGAGGACCGGTTCCCGCACCCTGCGCGCCAGGCGAACCGCGGTCTCCTGCGACGCGCGCGCCAGATCGACACACCCCGCCGAGGCCGCAACCCTCAGGAACGACAACCGGGCCCGCAGATGTGCCGCGTCACCCTGCAGTTCCCTCGTGCGAAGGGCCCACTCCGCGGCGCCCCCGGCCTCGCGGACGCGTCCGGCGGCCAGCAGCACCTCCGTCCGGGCGTCGACAGCCGCGGCAACGACCGCAGCATCGAAGGAGACGTCATTCAGCAGGCCGGGATCGACGGCGGCATCCAGCCAGCCGTCCAGCACCACCAGGGCGTCGGCGGGACGCCGTTCGTCGAGCAGGCATCGGGCGAGCATCGCGCGGCTCCAGTTCGACCGCCACGGATCCACCGCCTCGTCGCCCATGTGCAGCGCCCGAAGCAGCGACTCGGCCGCGGTCGGCCTCCCGGCCTCCATATGCGCAACAGCCAGCCACACCCGCAGGTCGCGCAGGCGATCGCGATCGCCGGATCGCTCACCGGCACCCAGGCTCCCGTCGAGTGCCCGCGCCGCCGCGCCGGGCCGTCCGCGTGTCAGCAGCAGGCGCCCCAGCACGACGCCCAGATCGACGGTCTCGCACCAGCGCGCGCGCCGCGCCGCCGCTGCAGCCCGTTCGCGCAGGAGGCGCTCGGCGGCTGCGTGCCGGCCTCGATGCACGAGGACGCGGGCCTCGGTCACCGCCGGGATCGAGGCTGGCCGATCCCCTCCGGCTGCGCGGCGTGCCGGCTCGAACCCCGGTGTCGTCGATGAGGCATAGGCACCCTGTGCTTCGCGCACCACCCAGGACGTTGACGCGGGAGCCTCCAGTGTCACGAGCAGGTGGGGCCGCGGACTCCAGGAGGCGAGCCTGGTCAGCAACGCCGCACCGGCCGCCTCCGGGCCCTGGTGCAGCAGGACGATCGCCCGGGCACGAAGCAGGGCACACAGCCACGGATCGAGAACCGGGAGAAGCGCCGTCGACAACGGCACGTACCCCCGAAGACGCGCCTCTCGCGCCACGCCGCGCCTGAGTGTCTCCACGCCCGCAGGGCTGTCACTCTCGATCACCAGTGCTCGGGGTTCGCCCTCGGCACCGTGGTCGAGCGCTTCGATCAGTGCGGCGGGCAACCGTGGCGCGCTCGAGTCCGCGGGGGCGACGTCCCTGACCGACGCCTCGAACCAGCGATCGTCAGGTGTGGGCCCCCAGTCGATCCGCACGTGTCCCCGCTTCCCCGAAGACATGGCGGCCGGCGCCCCGACCATAAAGCGGACGGTGTCGCCGGTGGCCAGGTCCCATGCACGCGCGCCCTCCAGCGCGACGAAACGATCCACCAGGAGCGCGGCCACGTCCATGTCTGGTGCAAGGACGACGCCTGCACGTATTCCGGCCAATTCCAGGCAGCAAGGCCGCCGGACGTTGCAGTTTCTTCATATACAATCGGGTGTCGATGTTGCGATTTCTGACTGCCGGCGAGTCGCACGGACAGACGCTCCTGGCGACGCTCGACGGTGTTCCGGCAGGCCTTCCGCTCAACTTCGACCGGATCAATCTGCAGCTCACAAGGCGCCAGGGTGGCTACGGCCGCGGCCGCCGCATGGCGATCGAAAGCGACCGCGCCGAGTTCCTCTCCGGCGTTCGACACGGCGTCACGACAGGTGCGCCGATCGGCCTCCTCGTCCGCAACCGCGACTGGGTGAACTGGCAGCAGGCGATGTACGTCGAGGCGGAGATGCCCGCGAACGCCACCGGGTCGCGGCGCCCGGTCGTGACCCGCCCGCGCCCCGGCCATGCGGATCTGGCGGGTGCGGTGAAGTACGGGCATGACGACGTGCGGGACGTCCTCGAGCGGGCCAGCGCCCGGGAGACGACCGCGCGGGTGGCCATCGGCAGCATCGCGAGGCAGCTGCTCGAGCGCTTCGGCGTCACGATCACCAGCCACGTCACGACGATCGGCGCCGTCAGCCTCGGTGCGGATCGCCGCGTCACGTTCGAGGAGGCGGCGTCGCTTGCGGATGACTCCCCGCTGCGCTGCGTGGATGGAACCGTCCAGACGGCCATGATGGCGGCAATCGACGCGGCGGGCGCCGCCGGCGACACGCTGGGGGGCGCCTTCGAAGTGATCGCCACCGGCGTGCCCGTCGGCCTCGGCTCCTACGTCCAGTGGGATCGGAAGCTCGACGGCCGGCTGGCGCAGGCCGTCATGTGCATCCACGCCATCAAGGCCGTGGGGCTCGGCATCGGGCCGGCCGTGGCGGCGAACCCGGGATCGCTCGTCCACGACGAGATCCTGCCGAACCCGGACGGCGATCCGGTGCCGGTGCGCCGTCCGACCAATCGCGCCGGAGGCCTGGAAGGCGGCGTGACCAACGGCGAGGATCTGCGGGTCACAGGCTTCATGAAGCCGATTTCCACGCTGATGAACCCGCTGCACTCGGTCGATCTCGCGACGCTGGAGCCCGAGCTGGCCACCATCGAGCGCAGTGACGTCTGCGCGGTGCCGGCGGCCGCCGTGGTCGCCGAGGCGATGGTGGCCTTCGTCCTCGCCGACGCCTTCCTCGAGAAGTTCGGGGGTGACTCGATCGTCGAGATCGAGCAGCACGTGGCGGCGACCGACGCAGTGATCCGGCGCCGATTCGCCCGTACCGGGTCAACCGCCTGACGTGATCCGTCCCATCCTGCGCTACGGCGCCGAGGTGCTGCACCAGCCCGCCTCGGAGGTGGCCGCCGTCACACCGGACGTGCAGACGCTGATCGACGACATGGTGCAGACGATGTACGCGGCGCCAGGCATCGGACTCGCCGCCACGCAGGTCGGTGTGCCGCTGCGCGTGTTCGTCGTGGACCTGTCAGTTGGCCGCCAGGCGACGGACCTGCTCGTCTTCGTCAATCCCGAGTTCGTCCTGACCGAGGGGCGGCAGTTCGAAGACGAAGGGTGCCTGAGCGTGCCGGGCTTCAACGCCACCGTGGCTCGACCCGCCCGGGCCGTGGTCCGCGGCCTCGATCGGGACGGGAACCCGCACACGGTCGAAGGCACGGGCCTGCTCGCCCGGGCCTTTCAGCACGAGATGGACCACCTCGACGGCGCCGTGTTCGTGGATCGGCTGCGCGGGCTGCAGAAGCAGCTGATCACGCGACGCATCCGGCGGCTCGCGCGCACGGGGAAATGGTAACGCCGCTCCGGATCCTGTTCTTCGGCACGCCGGCCTTCGCCGTTCCCTCGCTCTGCCGGCTCGTGGCCTCGCCCCATCTCGTCGCTGGGGTCGTCTGCCAGCCGGACCGGCCCAGCGGGCGAGGCCAGCGCATCACCGCGCCTGCCGTGAAGACGGAGGCCCTTCGCCACGGACTCGGCGTGTACCAGCCGACCACCCTTCGTCGGGCGGACGTCACCGCCCTCTTCTGCGAGCTCCGGCCCGATCTCGGTGTGGTGGCCGCCTACGGCCGGCTGATCCCGAACGACCTGCTCGCCGTTCCGCGGCTGGGCATGATCAACGTGCACGCGTCGCTCCTCCCGCGGTACCGAGGCGCGGCTCCGGTCCACAGGGCGGTCATCGCGGGCGACGCGGTGACCGGCGTGACGATCATGCGGGTGATCCGCGAGCTGGACGCAGGGGGCATGTTCGCGAGGGCGTCCCGGCCGATCGGCTCCGACGAGACCGCCGACGAGGTCGAACGCGACCTTGCCGTCCTGGGCGCCGGCCTGCTGATGGACGTCATCCGTCGGATTGACGAGGGCACGGCTGTCGAGGAGCCGCAGGATTCGGCGCAGGCCACCTACGCGCCGAAGCTGACGAAGGACGAGGGGCGCCTCGACTGGCAGCGGCCCGCGCAGCGCCTCCACGACCTTGTACGCGGTCTGTACCCCTGGCCTCACGCCTCGACCACGCTGGCCGGAACCCGCGTCACCGTCCTGCGAACGGAGGTGGACGGCCCTGTGGCTGCCCCGCCAGGCACGGTCGTGCAGGCGACCCGCCACGGCATCGCGGTCGCGTGCGGCGACGGGCGGGCGCTGGTCATGCGGAGCCTGCGTCCGGAAGGGCGCCGGGCCATGGACGCGGCGGCCTTTCTCGCCGGCCGACCGGTCGAGCCGGGAACCCGGCTGGAGTCGTGATCGCGCCGGCCCGGACGGCGGCTTTCCACGCACTCCGGAGCCTGGACGCAGGCCGCCAGGATCTGCCCACCGTCCTGGTGGAGACGCGCAGCCGGCTTCACGACGAACGCGACCGTGCGCTCGCCCACGACATCGTGCTCGGCACGCTCCGCTGGCGCCGGATGCTGCGCCACGTCATCGGCGCCGCGGCGAGTCGGGACCTGACGCGAATCGAGCCGGACGTGTTGACGGTGCTCGACCTCACCGTCTACCAGATTCTCCGCCTCGAGCGCGTGCCGGCGGCGGCCGCCGTCAAGGACGGCGTCGATCTCGTCCGCCACGCGCGCAAGTCCGGTGCCGCAGGTTTCGCCAACGCGGTCCTTCGCGCGATCGTCCGCACGCGCCATCGCCTGCCGCTGCCCCCCAGACCGGTCGATCCCGTCGACGAACCGGCGGCCCTGGCGTACCTGGGCATTACCTGCTCCCATCCGGACTGGCTCGTCAGGCGCTGGCTTTCCCGTCTGGGCTTCGACGACACCGAGCGCTGGGTGCGGTTCAACAACCAGACGCCTCCGGTGACGCTGCGCGCCAACCTCCTGAAGGGCACGCGCGACGCCATCGCGCAGCGGCTCGCGCAGGATGGCATCGAGACGACCCCGGCGCGCTTCGCCCCTGCGGGCCTGGCCGTGTCGCGCGGGAACCCCTGGCGGCGGCCGGCCGACGGCCTGGCAATGGTGCAGGACGAAGCGTCCCAGCTCGTGGTCACCGCCGTCGGTGTGGTGCGCGGAGACCGCGTGCTCGACCTGTGCGCGTCACCAGGCGGCAAGACGCTGGCGATGGCCGCTGACATGGCCGACACCGGCCTGATCGCGAGCTGCGACGTGCGCCCACCCCGCCTTGCGCTGCTGGCTGACGCCGTTCGCGAGAGCGGCGTCACGGCTGTCCGGATCGTCCGGGTGAGCGAGAGGGGCGACCCGCCCTTCCGCGACTTGTTCGACCGGGTGCTCGTGGATGCCCCCTGTTCGGGGCTCGGCACGCTTCGCCGCGATCCGGACGTGAAATGGACCCGTGTCGAAGAGGACCTGCGGCGCCTGAGCGACGTTCAGGGCGCGCTGCTGAGCAAGGCGGCCGCCGTGGTGCGACCAGGCGGCCGTCTGGTGTATGCGACCTGCTCGACGGAACCCGAGGAGAACGAGCAGGTGGTGGAGCGCTTTCTCGTAGCGCAGCCGGCGTTCGAGCCGATCGATCTGCGAAGGGACCTCGCCGCCCGCAGTCTCGGCGAGCTGCTCGACGAACGAGGGTGTCTGCGAACGCGTCCCTGGCCGCACGCCCTGGAGGGCTTCTACGCAGCCGCCCTCAGGCGGGTGGCGTAGGATGCGATCCCGCACGCGCTACTGCCGGCTGGCCGTCCACTCGCCGGCTGTGCCGGTGCCCCGCATCGTGTTGCCGTCCACCTTCCCGGTGTACCTGCCGGTTCCAGAGGTGAAGCTGATGGCGTCGCCGCGGAGCGACGCGCTGCCGAGCGGCGTGCCGTTCAGCGTCCCCGTGATCATCTGGAACGTCTGCGTCAGCTTCAGTTCGCCCTGCGCCATTTTCCATGTGCCTTCGACCTTGGCCGGGACGATCCACAGCAGCGCCGTACACCAGCTCGTGCAGTCCCCGCTGACGGTCTTGCGCTCGTCGGCCTCCCAGTCCTCCATGTCGAACGAGTTGGACACGACGCGCGTGCCCGGCTTCAGGTTCAGGATCGTCGGGCGCAGCTTCAGGTTGATCGACGGCAGGAGGAACATCGTGATGACCGTGGCCTTCGACAGATCGGTCTCGAACAGGTCGGCCTTCATGAAGGTCGCCTTCGACGACACCCTTGCCGCGGCGGCGTTCTTCTTCGACAACTCCACCATCTCCGGGTTGTACTCGATGCCCACGGCGGTCGCCCCGAGCTTCGCCGCGGTGATGACCGTGCGGCCGTCGCCGGACCCGAGGTCCATCACGTAGTCCTGTGCGGTCACCTTCGCCATCTCCATCATGGTGTCCACCAGCTCCTGCGGCGTGGGGACCCAGACGACGTCCTTGCCGGCCTGGCCGACTTTGGGTTCGAAGGTTTCCTGAGCGGGTTTCGTCTGGGCGGCCGCGGGGGCGGCCAGACACACGACGAGGGCGAGAGCGACGGGCGCGTGGTGTCGATACATGGGCGAACATTCTAAACCAAGAGCGCCCCATGGTACGATGGGCCTTCGCATGACCCTGCGCGCACGTGTCTGGGGCCTCGGGAAGGTCTTCCTGCTCGCCGGTGCGCTCTCGTCCACCTACGTGGTGAGCGCCCTGCTCGGGGCGCGCATGGCGCTCCGCACGACCGAAGTGGAGGTGCCCGTCCTGCTGGGACTGGCGCCGGGCGAAGCCTCGGAGGCGCTGACCGCCCGGGGCCTGGTCTTGCGTGTGGACGACAAACGCCTCGCGGACGGCACGGTCGAGGCCGGCGCGGTGGCCCAGCAGGAGCCCGCCCCGGGCTCCGGAGCCAGACAGCACCGAACGGTGCGCGTCTGGCTGAGTGCCGGCCCCCGCATTCACCGCATCCCCGAACTCACGGGTGAAACGGAGCGGACGGCCCGCATCCGGCTGGCGCAGGAGGGGCTGACCTTGACCTCGGTGAGCGAAGTGGTCGCGGACGGCGATGTGGACGCGGTGATGGCGCAGACCCCGTCGGCCGAGTCTGAAGCCGACACGGTGACACTGCTCGTGAGCCGGGGCCGGCGGGTCACCTTCGTCATGCCCGACTTCTCCGGCACGGACGGCTGGTCGGCAGCCGAAGCGCTGCGCGCCCGTGGCTTGCGCGTGACCACGACGAGCCAGCACGGCTACGCGGCGGCCGCCACGGGCGTGGTCGTCCGGCAATCCCCACCCTCGGGCTACCCCGTGGGGCCGGGGGACGCCATCGCGCTGGAGGTCGCGCAGTGATCGATCTGGCACGGGTGACCCGCCCGCTGATTGCGCCCTCCATCCTGTCCGCCGATTTCAGCGCCCTGGGCCGGGACGTCGCCGCCGTGGAGCGCGGCGGCGCGGATCTGATCCATGTGGACGTCATGGACGGGCACTTCGTCCCGAACATCACCATCGGCCCACTGGTCGCCCGGTCCCTGCACCGGGTCGCGGCACGCCCGCTGGACGTGCACCTGATGATCAGCGAGCCCGATCGTTACATCGACGCGTTCGTGCAGAGCGGGGCCGCCATGGTCTCCGTCCACGTCGAGGCTGCAGTCCACCTCCAGCGCTGCCTCGAGCGCATTCGCACGCTCGGGGCGAAGGCGGGTGTGGTCCTCAACCCCTCGACCCCGGCCTCGGCGCTGGCCGACGTGCTGGACGACCTCGACTTCGTCCTGGTGATGTCGGTGAACCCCGGGTTCGCAGGTCAGCGGTTCATCCCGCACAGCCTCCCGAAGCTGCAGCGCGTGCGCGACGCGCTCGCGGCGGCACCCGTTCCCATCCCGATCGAGATCGACGGCGGCATCGACGCGACCAACGCAGCCGACGTCGTGCGCGCCGGCGCCGACATCCTGGTTGCCGGACAGGCCATCTTCGGCACGGCGGACCCCGAAGCCGCCACCGCCTCGCTCCGGGCCGCCGCCCTGGCCGGTCGTCCCGCAGCGTCCCCCGTATGAGCCTGGTGTCCGAGGGCCTCGAGCGGCGCAGCACGGTACGTGTGCGCTATGCCGACACCGATCAGATGGGCGTGGTCTACTACGCCAACTACCTCGTCTGGTTCGAGATCGGGCGCACGGAGTGGCTGCGACAGGCGGGTTGGAGCTACCAGGCGATGGAAGCAGCCGGGGTGCGCCTGCCGGTCATCGAAGCCTCCTGCCGCTATCTCCACCCCGTCCGGTACGACGACGACGTCGACATCCGCGCCCGGGCGGCCGCGCTGTCGCCGGTCCGCGTCCGTTTCGACTACCGCATCGTCTTACAGGGAGAGATGGTCGCCGCAACCGGACACACCGTTCACGCCGCGCTCGATTCGCGAGGGCGGCCCTGCCGGCTGCCGGACCGGGTGCGGGCCATGCTGGCAGGGACGGAGCGTCCTGCCGCCGCAGTGACCAGGAACTGATGCGCAGAGCTCTCGCGATCGTGCTGGCGTGCCTGGCCGTGGCCTGCGGCGGGCAGGGCAACGTGATCCCGCCTGGCACAGCCGAACCGGACAAGTACCTGTTCACGCGCGGCAACGAGGAACTGGAGGCGCGGAACTGGCTCAACGCCCGAACCTACTTCCAGCGGATCGTGGATGGCTACCCGCAGAGCCCTCTTCGGGCGGATGCCAAGCTGGGCATCGGCGAGACCTACCTCGGCGAGAACTCGTCGGAGTCTGCCGTGATGGCCGTCAACGAGTTCCGGGAGTTCCTCAACTTCTACCCCACGAATGCGAAAGCGGACCTGGCCCAGTACAAGCTGGCGATGTCGCACTTCCAGCGCATGCGGGCCCCCGAACGCGATCAGACGGAGACGCGGGAGGCCATCCGGGAGTTCGACGCGTTCTTCGAGCGTTTTCCGGACAGCCCGCTCACGAACGAAGTCCGGGAGAAGTGGCGCGAGGCGCGCGATCGCCTGACCCAGGCCTCCGTCAACGTCGGGCTGTTCTACTTTCGCGCGGCCAGGTGGTACCCTGGCGCGATCGCCCGGTTCCGGGAGGTGCTCGCCGAAGACCCGGACTTCAGCCGCATGGACGAGGTCTACTTCCATCTCGCCGAGTCGCTTGCCCGGACCAACAAGGAAGCGGAAGCCCTGCCCTACTTCGAGCGGCTGCTGAGCGAATACCCCGAGAGCGAATACGGGGAGGAAACGCGCCAGCGCCTGGAGGCCCTGAAGAACCCGGCGCCCCCGGCCAGCCCGGGCGCTGAGTAGCTAGTGCCCCGACACTAGTGCAGCGCAGGCGAGATCGCATCAATCCTCGCGGCCGATGCAGGCGCATCCGCGACGTTGGCGCTCCTCGCGATACA
The DNA here is from genome assembly GCA_016871255.1 of Acidimicrobiia bacterium. Classification (GTDB taxonomy): domain Bacteria; phylum Acidobacteriota; class Vicinamibacteria; order Vicinamibacterales; family UBA2999; genus VFZH01. Next base: position 36,150 of record VFZH01000018.1, read on the forward strand.
GGCGGTATTCCTCGTCGCGCCGCCTGGCGGCTGCACCCGCCTCGACCGCGATCCCTTGACGCCATCTCGCCTGCGCTGCACTAGCCGGCGCGGCGGTGCCGTCGCTGCTCGCGGGCGACGCCGATGTCGGTGACGCGCGCGTTCGTCAACCGCTGGAAGCGGCGGTAGTAGTCGAGGCCGGAGACGACCGCCGCCACTGCCACGACCCACAGCGCCAGCTCGCCGAGCGGCATGAGCCACGGCAGCGGCCCCCACCCCAGCATGAGCAGCAGGATCGCCGCTACCTGCGACGCCATCTTCATCTTGCCGAGGCGCGACGCGGGCATGGCGATGCCGCGCGAGCTGGCCACGCCACGAAGCACGGTGACGGCAATTTCCCGCCCGATGATGAGCGACACCATCCAGGCCGGGGCGGCCCCGAGCTGCACGAGCGAGATGAAGGCGGTGGACGTGAGCAGCTTGTCGGCCAGCGGATCCATCATCTGCCCGAGCCACGTGACCTGGTGGCGCCGCCGCGCGAGATAGCCGTCCAGCCAGTCGGTGAACGACGCCAGCGCGAAGATGGTCGCACCTGCAACCTCCCGCGGCATCCCCAGCACCACCGCGGCTTCCATTTCGGTCAGCAGCACGACTACGAGGAGTGGCGCCAGGAAGATGCGGACGAGCGTGAGCGTGTTGGGCAGATTCATCCGGGGCCGCCTGATTCTAGCGTATGATCGCCGTTTGTCATGAAGGCGATTCTCCTGGCCGGGGGCAGGGGCACGCGGCTCCGTCCCCTGACGCTGCACACACCCAAGCCGATCGTCCCGATCTTCGACCGCCCCTTCCTGGACTACCAGATCGAACTGCTGAGACGGGTGCCAGAGATCGACGAGGTGATCCTCAGCCTGAACTACCAGCCGCGCCGCATCGAGGAGATGTTCGGCGACGGGGCCGGGCGGGGGCTCTCCATCCGATACGTGGTGGAACCGGTGCCGCTCGGCACGGGCGGCGCCGTGAAGTACGCCGGTGACCGGTTGACCGACTCCGTCGTCGTGTTCAACGGCGACGTCCTGACGGCGATCGATCTCGACGCCGTGATCCGCCTGCACCGCGAGCGCCGGGCCACAGCCACGATCGTGCTCACCCCGGTTCCCGATCCGACGGCCTACGGACTCGTCGAAACGGACGATCTCGCCAACGTCCGGCGCTTCATCGAGAAGCCGGACCCGAGCGAGATCACCACGAACCTGATCAACGCGGGCATCTACGTGCTGGAGCCGGAGACCTTCGATCGCATTCCGCGGGACGTGTCCTGGTCGATCGAACGAAGCTACTTTCCTTCCCTGGTCGAGGATGGCAGCACGTTCGTCGCGTACGTCTACGACGGATACTGGATCGACATCGGCACCCCCGAGAAGTATCTCCAGGTCCACCGGGACATCATGGACGGACGGTTCGAGGCGGCGCCCTTCAAGGGGCTGACCGGCGATCGGATTCTCGCAGCGTCCACGGCGAGAGTGGACCCCGCCGCGCGCCTGGAGGGCCCCTGCTTTCTCGACGAGGGCGTCACCGTGAAGGCGGGTGCCCACGTCGGCCCCCACGCGATCGTGGGACGCCAGGGCCGGATCGATGAAGGCGCGCGGGTGTCGGCATCCATCCTGTGGCCCAACGCCCGGGTCGGCGCCGAGGCCACCGTCCAGGACGCCATCGTCGGCCGCTCGTGTCATGTCGGGCGCAGCGCGATCGTCACCGGTGGCGCCGTGCTCGGCGATCGATCGACCCTTACCGATTTCTCGCGTCTCTGAGCCACACGGAAGCCATGCATGTCAATCCGGACATCTTCAAGGCCTACGACATCCGCGGGCTGTACCCCGCCGAGATCAACGAGGCCATCACCCACCGGATCGGCCGGGCGTTCGTGGCCTACCTGGGGGCCCGCCGCATCGGGGTCTCGCGCGACATGCGCGTCTCCTCCCCGTCGCTGGCGGCGGCCTTCATCGAAGGCGCCCGCGAGCAGGGCGCCGATGTCGTCGACTACGGCATGCTCGGCACCGACATGCTGTATTTCGCCGTGGCGAGCGACGGGCTGGACGGCGGCGCGCAGGTCACCGCGTCGCACAACCCCGGCGCGTACAACGGCATCAAGATGGTCCGGGCCGAAGCGCTGCCGCTCAGCGGAGACGCGGGCATCGGCGACATCCGGCAGATGGTCAGCACCGACTCGCTGCCTCGCAGCGCCCGCCGCGGGACCGTGACCTCGCGGGACATCGTGCCGGCCTATCTCGAGAAGGTGCTCTCCTTCATCGATCCGCCGTCGATCCGGCCGTTCAACGTCGTGCTGGATGCCGGCAGCGGCATGGCGGGGCTGGTCGCTCCCCGGCTGTTCGAGCGTCTGGCCTGCCGGACGGTGCGTCTCTGCTTCGATATCGACGGCACGTTCCCGAACCACGAAGCGAACCCGCTCATCGAGGAGAACCGGCGCGACATCACGGAACGGGTCATCCGCGAAGGTGCCGACGTCGGGATCGCCTGGGATGGGGATGCCGATCGGTGCTTCTTCATCGACGGCACGGGCGAGTTCATCGCCGGAGACTTCGTGACGGCGCTGCTCGCGGAGGCGTTCCTGCTCAAGCATCCGGGCTCCACCGTGGTCTACGACCTCCGAGCGAGCCATGCCGTCAGAGACACAGTGGAGCGCCACAGGGGGACGGCGGTCATGAACCGCGTCGGTCACGCGTTCATCAAGCAGCGGATGCGCGAGCTGGACGGCATCTTCGCCGGCGAGGTCACGGGCCACTACTACTTCCGTGACTTCTACTACGCCGACAACGGGTTCATTCCGGCGCTGCTGATGCTGGAGCTGATGTCCAAGAAGAACCAGGCGCTCCGCGACCTGCTGCAGCCGTACCGGGAGCGGTACTTCATCTCCGGCGAGATCAACACGAAGCTCGGAGGGATGCAGGACGTGCCGGCGAAGCTGGACGCGATCGAAGCGCGCTACCGGGACGCGGCGCTGACCCGCATGGACGGCCTGTCGGTCGAGTACCCCGACTGGCACTTCAACGTGCGGCCGTCCAACACGGAGCCGCTGATCCGGCTGAACCTGGAAGCGAGGACGCCGGAGCTGATGGCCGCCCGCCGCGACGACGTGCTCGCCTTGATCCGCGGCTGAGTCGGCCGGCTGCCTTCGACTTCGCACGGGCCATCAACGCTGCCCGCTGCGAGTGACCCCACGGCCAGTTCCCGTTTCCGCAGGGCCGGCTTCAGCCGGCCCGAAGGCCCCGAGCAGCTACCTCGACGTCGCCCGGGCCTCCCGCCACACGTCTTCGAGCCAGGGAACCGCCTCGCGCAGTCCAGGCACGTGGGCGCCCGTGTCGAAGTGCGTCGGCTCGTCCATCAGGATCATGCGGGCGTTGCCTCCCGCTGCCGCGATGGCGTCGATGCGCGCAGCGGTCGGCTCGTGCGGCACCAGTCCGTCGCGGCGTGAGTGCACTGCGAAGACCGGCACGCGCCAGGCCGGCTCCACAGCCGCAGTCGGCCGGCCAGCCACCGGCAGGGCAGCCGAGAAGCGGTCCGGGAACCTCGCGGCCATGTGCCAGGTTCCGCTGCCGCCCATGCTGAAGCCAGTCACGATGACCCGGGCGGAGTCAACGCGGTAGGTGCGCTGGACCGCGTCGAGCAGCGTCAGGGCCGCCTCCTCGTTGCGAGGGGCGCCCCAGCCGCCGTCTTCCACCGCATCCGGCGCCACGATGATCGCGCCCAGCTTCATCAGCGCGGGCGCGACCAGAATGCCGATCAGGCCGCGACCCGCACCGTGGCTGCTTCCTGCGGGAGTGCCGAAATGGAGCGCCAGCGCGAGCGGTACCGGTGGACCATCAGGCGAGTAGCCGGCAGGGACGGCGAGCGCGTATCCGATGGCGGTGTCGGACGGCCGATCCAGAGTCAGCGTGTGGAGTCCCGGCGGCAGCCGCGGCACGGCAGCAGCCGACTGGGCGCCCGACGGCACCGCCGCGATGACGCACCAGAGGGCCGCGAGCATGAACCACCCCATACACAGATGCGATAGACTAGCTCTCGTATCGCTCGACACGCGGGAGTAGTTCAGCGGTAGAACGCGAGCTTCCCAAGCTCGATGTCGCGGGTTCGATCCCCGTCTCCCGCTCCAGTCCTCCACCACTGATCCGTCACCCCTTCCGGGGGCGCAGGTGTTCCAGGAACTCCGTCGGCGTTTCCACGCGGACGCCGTGCCGGAGCGACGCGACAAAGTGGCGCCGATTGTCGGTCACGACGACCGGTGCACCGGCGGCGCGCGCGACTTCGGCAATGTGCGTATCGTAGACGCGCCCGCCAGCCGTGCCATCCCGCGCGGCCGCCTTCAGCATCGGCAGCCGGTCGGCAGCCGGGAGATCGCACACCGTCATGCGTCCCCACACTTCGCTCTCGAGCAGCCGCACGGCGTCGGCCGGCGGCAGGCGGAACTCCGGTGGAAGCCGCGTCACCACGGAGAAGAACTCGAGGCAACAGTGCCACGCCGTGCCGACGCCACTGAGTTTCTGTTCGGCGACGGCGTGCAGGATCGACTGGGCCGCTGCGCTCTGGGGCCCGAAGTGAATCAGACCTGCCAGGAGCACGCTCGTGTCGAAGAAGGCCGTCAGGGCCACCGGCTGCGTTCCTCTTCGACGAGCGCCGCCACGTCGGGCGCGTCGGGCGCGGCGACCGACGGGCGCGCCACCAGGCGGCGCCCCACCTTCACGAGCCGGGGACCCGGGGCAACGCGCTCCAGGCGAATCCCCGCTTCGTCCAGCGTGATCTCGATCACCCCTCCGGCAGTCAGCCCGGCCCGCTCGCGCAACGCCGCCGGGATGACCACCCGGCCTGCCTTGTCAATGGTTGCCCTCATGGCACGCAGTCTACCATCGGGACCGGCACTGCCGTCACGGGCGGCGCTCGCCCTCTCGCCTCGGCGATCAGTCGAAGGCAGGCACGGCAACGAGCACGCCGCCGAAGAGGAGGTACGCGAGGAGCAGCGTCCAGACGACGTTGACCGCCTGGCCACCGAGGAACGCGAGCGCGGGCCGGCCGCCCTGCATCCCCACAAGCTCGGCAAAGCGTGTCTCCAGGCCGATCGCCACGAACGCCACGGCGAACCACAACGTCCGCAGGGCGCCCAGCGGGTCCCTGGCGTCGGCGGCCTGTTGTGGTGTCAGCAGGAAGGAGAACAGGCAGGACGCGGCCACGAACCCGAGTACGAACTTCGGAAACCGCTCCCAGACGACCCCAACCGAGGGTGCGCCGTCGCGCCCGCCCGGCTCCTTCAGGCTCCACCAGACGGTCAACAGGAACGCCACCACG
>VFZH01000019.1 GCA_016871255.1 Acidimicrobiia bacterium
CTACGTCCGGGCCGTCGGTGTCCCGGCCCGCCGGCTCGCTGCGGCCGGCGCCGCGCAGGCCATCTTCCTGGTGCTCTTCAGCTACGCGTTCTTCCTGGAGGGCTTCACCGGCCTGACGATCACGATCGGCGCCATCGTCACGCTGTTCGTGCTGATGCAGACCACGGCCCGTGTCGCGTGGGACGAGGTGTTCCAGTCTGGCGGGGCGTAGCGGAGGGCCGGCCGCGCGGCCGTGCGTGGGTCCGCCGCCTGTGATTGCGCCGTGGCGCCGTCGCTGGAGCAGCAGGTTCGTGATGTCGTCGGCTGCCGCTCCGCCCTGGCCGAGGAGATCGCAGCGATTGAGCCCGGACGAGTAGGCGTACCGCCGCTGGCAGCAGACCTACCGATCGTCGCGGGGCGCGACGTAGCTCTTCCTCGCGCGCGGCTCCAGCCCGCGCACGGACACCTTCACGTCGATGTCGTGCGCCTTGCCGTCCCGCTTCGGCGGCGCGAAGCCGAGCAGGTACTGGCTGTGCAGCTCGTCGGCGACCCGGGCGAACGCCGCGGCCAGATCTTCGCTCGGGCGGATCTCCAGGTAGCCGCCTCCGGTTTCCTCCGCGACCCGCGCCAGCCCGGGATCCGGCAGGTCGGCCAGCATCGCCGCCCGCAGGCCCCCGGCGCCGATCCCCGGAACCATCGGCCGGCCGCCGCGGCTCCGCATGCCGATCGCGTAGATCATCACGTTGTCGCCGCGGGCGCGATCGATCACCTCGCCCTGGCTGACGTACCGCTCGCGGAAGCTGATCGGCCCGCTGTCTTTCCCGTCGCTGAGGACGAGGATGACCGGCCGCACGTCGCTCGCGGCGTCGTCTTCGTCGAACGCGTCCATCGCCGTGTCCAGCGCCCGCCAGAGCGGCGTCGGCGTGTCAGGGGGGATCGCGTCAGGCAGCGCGCTCCTGAGCGCTGCGGGATCACGCGTGAAGACCGGGCTGATGACGACCTCCTTCCCGAAGGTCCCGACGCGCGCCACGTCGTCCGGGCGCAGCCGGACGAACAGCTGCTCGGCCGCGGCGCGCAGGAGCGGCAGGTTGCCCTCCATGCTGCCCGAGGCGTCGAGCATGACGATCAGGCGGACGGGTTGCGGCGTGTTGTCGAAGAGCGTGATCGGCTGGACCTTGCCTTCGTCCCGCACCTCGAACTGATCCTGCGTGAGCGTCGTGACGAGCCGGCCGTCGCGGTCGGTCACCGTGACGAACACGCGCACGGTGTCGCTGCCGGCTCGAAAGACCGGCTGGTCCTGCGCGGCGGGACCGGCGACGAGACAGCCGGCAATGAGAGAGGCGAGTGCGAGTGGACGGCATCGACGCATCTGGGCTGGCATGGGCGGCTCCTGCCCCACTCTTACCACGCGCCAGGGCCGGGCCGCGGCGATTTCAGCGGCGTCATCGGGTTGCGATTCTGCGTTCCGGCCCGTTTTCCGCGCCAGTTCCCGACGATCTCGCGTAGGCTCTTCGGGAGGACCCGAACATGAGCTTCGCGCGTATCGTGTTCGCGGCGGCCGGCGTGTGGGGCCTGGTGGTCGTCACGCCGCTGTACTTCCAGATGGACGTCACCGGGCGCCCGTACCCGCCTCCGACTGAGTACCCGCACTTCTTCTACGGGTTCCTGGCCGTGACGCTGGCGTGGCAGGTGGCGTTCCTCGTGATCGCCCTGAACCCCACCCGCCTGCGCGCCATCATGATCCCCTGCGTCATCGAGAAGCTGGGCTACGTGGCCACGGTCACCGTGCTGCACTCCCAGGGGCTGATCTCGATGGACGACGCGCTGACCGCGGCGCCCGATCTGGTGCTGGGGCTCCTCTTCATCATGGCGTTCGCCCGGACGCCGTCATCCAGCCACGCGATCGATCAGAGTCGGTTGAGGTGACGCGGACAGAGCTGGATCAAGTCCCAGAACCCGAAGCCCAAGACCCAAGCCGAATCCCTCGCCGAACTGCTCCAGGCGCGCGAGGCCGCCGGCCACGGGCGGCGCGCCGGTGAACAGGACCTCGATGGATGGTTTCGAACTGGACGTGGGCCGGGGCCAGCGGCGACGGCACGGCGCCTACCCCGCCGGTTCGAGCGTCGTCGTGAACAGGCTCGCGCCGGAGACGTCCTTCAGCGTGACGGTCATCGCCGCCGTAGCGCCGTCGATGTCCACCTGCCCGAAGAACTGGTAGCCGGCGGACGGCGGCGCGTTCGGAATCGGGGACGCGCGCTGAAAGACGACCTGCGGCCCGAACGTGTCGTCGAGCGCGCTGGGGCCGAAGCTGCCGGCATGGAGCGGGCCGGACGCGAACTCCCAGAACGGATCGAAGCCGGTGAACCGCGCCCGCGCGGGATCGTAGCGGTGCGCGGCGGTGTAGTGGACGTCGCCGGTGATCCAGACGACGTTCCGGACGCCGTGCTCCCGGATGGACCGCAGCAGGTGCGCGATTTCCAGCTCGCGGCCGAGCGGCGGCCCGCCGTCTGCGTTGGCCACGGCCTCGAACGTGGCGGGACGCCCGGACGAGTCGAGTTCGTCGGGTACGACGAGGCCGATCGGCATGTCCGAGGCGATCACCTTCCAGACCGCTGACGACTGCGCGAGCGTCTCCTCCAGCCATGTGAGCTGCGCCGCTCCGAGAAAGGCCGTGGCCGGACCGCCGATGGCCTGGCGGTTCGCGCTGTTGGGCCCGCGGTAGCTCCGCGCATCGAGCGCGAACACGTCCAGGAGCGGCCCGTAGGGGACGTGCCGGTAGATGCGCTCTTCCTCCGACGGCTCGTACCGCAGCGGCGCGTAGTCGAGAAACGCGCGGCGCGCCCGTTCGGCCAGCACGGCCACGCGCTTCTCCGTGTAACGGGCGTCGGCTGACAGATCCTTCGCGTCGGACCAGTTGTTGACCACCTCGTGGTCGTCCCACAACCAGACCTGCGGCACCTCCGCCGAGAAGCGCTGCACGTGTGCGTCGAGCAGGTTGTAGGCGTAGCGGCCGCGGAACTGGGCGAGCGACTCGGCGACGACCGCCACGTCGGCGGTCACCAGGCTCCTCCACACGCTGCCGTCGGCCAGCTCCATGCGCTCGGCAATCGGCGCATCCGCGTAGATCGTGTCCCCGCAGTGGACGAAGAAGTCGGGATCGACCTGCCGCATCGCCTCGTACGTGCGCATCCCGCCCCGTTCGGGATCGATCCCGTAGCCCTGACCGGCGGTGTCGGCGGACCACACGAAGCGGACGTTGCGGCGGCCGGCCGGGGCCGTACGGAAACGACCGTCCACCGGCGCGGATCGCGCGCGGCCGCTCTCCAGGTCCTCGAATCGCACGCGCAGGAGCACCTCGCGATCCGGCGCGAGGCCGGAGAGGTCGAGTCGCGCGACGAAGCCGTTCTCCTGCGTCGCCACCCCTCCTCGCACCGTGACCGCCTCACGGAACGACGCGTTCGAGGCGTGTTCGACGACGAGGCGTGCGGGGCGATCGGCGCGGCCCCAGACGATCGCGCTGTCGGCGCGAACGTCGCCAATCTGGATCCCGGACGGCAGTCCGGGCCGCATGCGCCCGGAGGTGACGATCGCAGGACCCCGTCGACACGACGCGAGCGTCTGGAGAGCGACGGAGGACGCCGCTGCGGTCTTCAGGAATCGGCGCCGTGACACCGGGCTCACGAGCGAATCGTACTACCCGCGCGGGTCGGGCCGGCGGAAGCCGGCCCCCACACCTCTCGGGTTCGTACTCGTCCTCGACGAGTTCACGACCGCCGGCGGGACGCCACCGCCACGCCCGGCGCCTTTGACATCGGGGGGGCCGGTCCGCAAGATCGGGGGGGCCCCGGCCCACGATGCCTCCTGGCTTTCCCGTCGCTCGTGCCCTCGTGGTCGCTCTGGTGGGCGCCGGTCTCGCGGCGCCTGCCCCGTTGCGGGCGCAGTCCATCCTGGACGCCGCAGCGCGCGAGGCCACGCCGGATCGGCTCACGCTGGCTGTTCAGGAGGCGTTCCAGCAGACGGTGGCGGTGGACGGCGCCGTTGCAGAGAGCGACGCCACGCCGGATGTTCCTGAACCAGGCATCGACCACCGGGGGCTGATCAACCAGTCGCTCGTCTTCCTCGCCGTGCAGCACGGCTACCGCCTCGGCTGGGAGGAGAAGTCGCGAGCAGAGCTGAAGGGCCCGTTCTTCAAGGACTGGTTGGACTCCATCCGGATCAAGGGGTGGGGCGACGGAGGGAAGGTCTTCACCAACTACGTCGCCCACCCGATGATGGGCGCCGCGTCGGCGTCGATCTTCGCCAACAACGACCCGGTGTCGCAGCAGGCGGAGTTCTGGGGGGACGGCTACTGGCGGGCCAAACGGCGGCAGTTCATCTTCGCGCTGATCTACAGCGAGCAGTTCGAGCTGGGTCCGCTGTCGGAAAGCTCGCTCGGGAACATCGGCAAGCGCGACAAGATGACGTGGGTCGACCACGTCGTCACCCCGCCGCTCGGCATCGCGTGGGCGATCGGAGAGGACGCAGTCGACCACTTCGTGCTCGGGCCGCTGCACCGTCGCAACAGGTATCTGGCCAACGCCATCGCGATCCTCGGCACGCCCGGGAAGTCGATGGCGAACCTGGCGCGGTTCAAGCCGCCGTGGCACCGCGACGGCTGGTCGCGGCTGCACACGCCGGACGGCCGCTGATCGAGCCGGACCCTCCGCTCGACTCGATCAGGGGCTTGTTGCAGGCGTGCGCAGCCGCAAGACCGCCACCGAGCGCCCCGCCAGCGGGTAGCTGGCGCCGCCCTGGAAGACCTGGCCGTGGCGTTCCTCGTCGAAGGTGTCGATCAGGCACTCCCACGAGGGGGACTCGACGTACGCCGGCAGCACGAACGGCGTGCCGTCGGGGCCGGCGTTGAGGAGGTACACCAGCGTGTCGCCGACGATCGGCTCGCCGTCGTCGTTGAACTCGCCGATCGCCTTGCCGTCGAGGCGTGCGCCGAGGCATCTGACGTGGTCGGCGTTCCACTCGCCGTTGGTCATCTCGTGGCCAGCCGGCGCGAGCCACATCACGTCCTTGACCTTCACGCCCTCGATGTGCCGGCCCTGCAGGAACTTCCGCCGGCGGAGCACCGCGTGGTCGTGCAGCAGGCGCACGACGCGGCGCGTGAAGTCGAGGAAGGCCTGCTGGGTGGCGGACAGAGTCCAGTGGGTCCAGCTCAGCTCGTTGTCCTGGCAGTAGGCGTTGTTGTTGCCCTGCTGCGTGCGGCTCATCTCGTCCCCGCCGCTGATCATCGGCACGCCCTGCGAGAGGAACAGCGTGGCGAACAGGTTCCGCTTCTGCCGCTCGCGCAGCGCCAGGATGTCCGGGTCGTCCGTCGGACCCTCGACGCCGCAGTTCCAGCTCAGGTTGTGGTTCTCCCCGTCGCGGTTGTCCTCGGCGTTGGCCTCGTTGTGCTTCTCGTTGTAGCCGACGAGGTCGTGCAGCGTGAACCCGTCGTGGCAGGTGACGAAGTTGATGCTGGCGTAGGGCCGCCGGCCGTTGTGGGCGTAGAGATCGGCGCTGCCGGCCAGCCGTGTCGCCAGCTCGGCGACCGAGCCGCCGTCGCCGCGCCAGAAGCGGCGGACCGAGTCCCGGTACTTGCCGTTCCATTCCGTCCATCGGACGGGGAAGTTGCCGACCTGGTACCCGCCTTCACCGAGATCCCACGGCTCGGCGATCAGCTTGACCTGTGACAGCACCGGGTCCTGGTGGACGATGTCGAAGAAGGCGCCCAGCTTGTCCACCGCGTAGAGCTCACGGGCCAGGGCGCTGGCGAGGTCGAAGCGGAACCCGTCCACGTGCATCTCGAGGACCCAGTAGCGCAGGCTGTCCATGATGAGCTGCAGCACGCGCGGGTGGAGCATGTTGAGCGTGTTGCCGCAGCCCGTGAAGTCGACGTAGAAGCGGCGGTCGCCGTGCGAGAGGCGGTAGTAGGCCGCGTTGTCGATGCCGCGCAGCGAGAGGTGCGGACCGAGGTGGTTGCCCTCGGCCGTGTGGTTGTAGACCACGTCGAGGATCACCTCGATGCCGGCCGCGTGCAGGCCGCGCACCATCGCCTTGAACTCGCGCACCGAGGCCAGCGGGTGGCGCTCGGCCGCGTAGCGGAGGTCCGGCGCGAAGTAGGCCAGCGAGTTGTAGCCCCAGTAGTTGGTCAGCCCGCGTTCGACCAGGTGCCGCTCGTACGCGTGGTGGTGGACCGGCATCAGCTCGATGGCGGTGACGCCCAGGCTGTGCAGGTGGTCGATGATCGGCGGCGTCGCCAGCGCGCCGTAGGTGCCGCGGATCTCCGGCGGGATCTCGGGGTGGAGCACGGTCAACCCCTTGACGTGCGCTTCGTAGATCACCGTCCGGTGCCAGGGCGTCCGGAGCTGGGCATCGCCGCCCCAGTCGAACGCGGGATCGACCACCGCTGCCAGCGGCGCCCAGGGCGCCGAGTCGCGGTCGTCGCGCGCCAGGTCGGTGGCCTCGTGGCCGGTCCGGTAGCCGTAGAGCGCGTCGTTCCACTCGACCGGCCGCGCCACCGACTTGGCGTACGGATCGATGACCAGCTTGGCCGGGTTGAAGCGCTGGCCGTTCGGCGGATCGTACGGCCCGTGGACCCGGTAGCCGTAGATCTGGCCCGGCCGCATCCCCGGCAGGTAGATGTGCCAGACCATGTCGGTCTGCTCCACCATCGGGATGCGGGTGGATTCGGCGCGGCTCTGCACCGAATCGAACAGGCACAGCTCCACCAGCGTGGCGCTCTCGGAGAAGATGGCGAAGTTCACGCCGTTCCCGTCCCAGGTGGCGCCCAGGGGATACGGTCGGCCCGGTTGCGTCTTCATGGAAGCGTGTGAGTCCCGTCGTGCCCGCCGCGGGTGCGTTCCGTGTACGGTATCCGTGCATGCGGGGGCCAGCTCCAGCTGGCCCGACCTGGCCCGGACCTGGCCCGGTGCGGCAGAGCTGCCGCCCGTACTCCGCCAGCGGCAGAGCCCCCGAGGATACCAGCTATGCTGACCCGCGATGAGCCGTCCTGACGCCGTGGTCGTCGGCTCCGGGCCGAACGGCCTGGCCGCGGCCATCACCATCGCCCGTACGGGGCGCCGGGTGCTCGTCCTCGAAGCCGCCGACACCATCGGCGGCGGCTGCCGCTCGGGCGCGCTGACGCTGCCCGGGTACGTCCACGACCTCTGTTCCACCGTCCACCCGTTCGCGCCTGTTTCTCCCGCGCTTCGTGACCTGCCGCTCGGCGACCACGGTCTCGAGTGGGTGATGCCCGAGGCGATGTTCGCGCACCCGTTCGACGACGGCCCGGCGGCCGTGGTGTCTCGGGACGTGGCGGAGACCGCGGACCGGCTCGGAGCGGATGCGGGCGCGTGGGCGCGGGTGTTCGCGCGGCTGGCCGCGGACTGGCCGCGGATCGAGCGGAACGTGCTGGGGCCGCTGGCACTGCCGCGGCATCCGTGGGCGATGGCGCGGTTCGGGATCGACGCGCTGCAGCCGGCCGCAGGCTTCGCGAGGCGCACGTTCAGGGACGGGCGGACGCGCGCGCTGTTCGCCGGCGCCGCGGCCCATGGCATGGTGCCGCTGGACCGGTCGCCCACGGCGGGCGTCGGGATCGTGCTGACGCTGCTGGCGCACGTGGCCGGGTGGCCGCTGCCGAAGGGGGGCGCCGGGCGGCTGACGGCCGCGCTTGCGTCGTACCTGCGCTCGCTTGGCGGCGAGATCGTGACGCGCACCGCGGTGACGTCGGTCGACGATCTGCCGCCGGCGCACGCCGTGCTCTGCGATGTGGGGCCCCGCACGCTGCTGCGCATCGCGGGGCACCGGTTCCCGGTCGACTACCGGCGCGCGCTCGAGCGGTACCGGTACGGCCCGGGCGTGTTCAAGGTGGACTGGGCGCTGGCGGCACCCGTTCCGTGGCGAAACGCGGACTGCGCGCGTGCCGGGACGGTGCATCTTGGAGGGTCGCTGGAGGAGATCGCCGCGTCCGAGCGCGAAGCGTGGGAGGGGCGTGTGGCGGAGCGCCCGTACGTGCTCCTCGTGCAGCCGACCCTGTTCGATCCCTCGCGCGCGCCCGGCGGGCGGCACGTCGCGTGGGCGTATTGCCACGTTCCGCACGGGTTCGCCGGCGACATGCTCCCGAAGATCGAGGCGCAGATCGAACGCTTCGCGCCGGGGTTCCGCGAGCGGGTGCTGGCGCGCGCCGTCGCGCGGCCGGCGGATCTGGAGCGGCGGAACGCCAATCTGGTGGGCGGCGACATCGCCGGCGGGTCTGCCGATCTGCGGCAGACGTTCGCCCGCCCCACGTGGCGGACGTACTCCACGCCGGTGAAGGGGCTGTACCTGTGCTCGTCATCCACGCCGCCGGGACCGGGCGTGCACGGGATGTGCGGCCTGCTGGCCGCCGAGCGGGCGCTGGCGGAAGTGTTGCGGGAGTAGCGGGCACCACGAGAGTGGAACATGCCGGGCCGTGAGGCTTGCCGAACGGGCAGCAGTCCAACGCGAACGCGTGTCGGCTCTTCCCGGATTCCAGGGCCTGATTCTTCCGCCTCGTTATGACGCCGATTCGAGACGCAGACAACGTCTCGGAATACACCCATTCGGGTGTTGTCCGGGCTGAAGCCAAGCTCTATCATCCGCCAGGCTGGGCTACTCGAGGGAGGGTGGTGTGATGACGACACTTCGGCATTTCCCGACGCGCTGCGAGGCTCGTACCTGGTTCCTCCGAATCGTGCTGACGGCGATTGCGCTGGCCCTGGTGCCATCCGCGGGCTTCGCGCAATACGGCGCCATCTCAGGCGTCGTTCGGGACACGACGGGTGCCGTGCTGCCGGGCGTGACGGTGGAAGCGACAAGTCCTGCGCTCATCGAGAAGGTGCGGAGCGCGGTGTCGGACGAGCAGGGGCTGTACCGCATCCTCGATCTCCCCCCGGGTACCTATTCTGTCTCCTTCACGCTGTCCGGCTTCAGCACCCATCGGCGCGACGGCATTGAACTCTCGACCGGTTTCACGGCGCCCGTGAACGCGGACCTGAGAATCGGCGCGCTGGAAGAAACCGTGGTCGTGTCCGGACAGACCCCGCTCGTGGACGTCCAGAACGTACGCGAGCAGCGCGTCATTACCCGGGAAGTCATCGACCTCATTCCGACCGGCAGCCGGAGTTTCGACAACTTGGCTGCGCTGATTCCTGGCGTCCGCATCTCTTCCGCCAACGCGCCGACGGGGCAGGACGTGGGCGGCACGCGCGGGGCGGGTCTGGAGCGACTGGCGATCCACGGGGGCCGGGTCACTGATCAGATGCAACTCGTCGATGGCATGTGGATCGGCGCCGTCCAGGCCATTTCCGGCTCGTCGGCCTGGAATCAGTTCTCTGACGGCAACGTCGAGGAGATGACGTTCGGCCTGGGGGCCCATTCCGCGGAGTCGGAGACCGGCGGGGTGCAGGTGAACCTGATTCCCCGTTCGGGCGGCAACGCCGTCCGGAGCCGCTTCGTCGGAAACTTCGCCAACGGTTCGTTGCAGTCCAACAACTACAGCGACGAACTCAGGGACCGCGGACTGGCCGAGCCAAACAAGGCGAACTACGTGTCTGATGCGAATCCGACGCTTGGTGGACCAATACGTCAGGATCAGCTCTGGTTCTTCGCCGGCTTCCGCGACAACCGCCGGTCGAACTACGTCACCGACCGGTACCCCGACTCCAATCCGAACGACTGGGTCTACACGCCGGACCGCAGTACGCGGCCGGAGGACAAGCAGACGTCGCAGGACTACCTCGGCCGGCTGACCTGGCAGGTCACGGGCAAGCACAAGGTCGCGGGCTTCTTCAACGTCAACGACAGGACCGATCCGTTCACCCCCACCAACGCCGGCGGAAACACGACGCTGGCTGCCCAGTCGGTCCAGAATCAGACGTCGCTGACCAGGCTGGCGCAGGTGACCTGGTCGGCTCCGGTCACCAATCGCCTGTTGTTCGACGCCGGCGTCTCGGTGGCCACTTTGCGGTTCGTGACGAAGCACGCCCCCGGGGCGGCCCCTCCCGCGGTCAGAGACACCGGGACGGCGACGTTGTTCAGGGCTACCGGATTGAGCGCCGGGTTCAACACGGGCCTGTTCGGCCCGCGGCTCACGCTGTCGTCGAACTACTTCATCAAGGGCAACGTGTCATACGTCTGGGGTGGACACTCGTCGAAGGTGGGCGTGGTCGTCAATCCCACGAAGGTCCGAATCGACATCCACGGCCACGGGGACATCGCCTATGAACTCCGGTTCCTGAACGGCGTCCCCTCGGCTGTGGCCTTCACGAGCCTCCCGTACTACGTGGACGAGCGTGTGACGAAGATGGCGTTCTTCGCGCAGGACCAGTGGACGATGAACCGCCTGACCCTGAACGCCGGACTGCGGTACGATGGCTTCGGCACCTCGTACGCCGACTACGACATTCCCGCGACCTCGCTGCTGCCGCGGCGCACGTTCCCGGGTGCTGACGTGCTCAGCTGGAAGGACCTGGCACCGCGACTCGGTCTGTCGTGGGACGTCTTCGGCGATGCCCGGACGGCGATCAAGGCGAGCGTGTCGCGGTACGTCCTGGCCGAGACGACCGACATCACGCGGATGATCGATCCGCCCGTGGCGTCGACGAACGACCTGGTGCGGACCTGGGCCGATCGCAACGGTGACTTCGTGCCCCAGGGCGACCCGCTGAATCCGGTCGCGAATGGTGAGCTCGGACCCAGTCCGAACAACAACTTCGGTAAGCCGAACATCACTGTGCGGTACGACCCCGACTGGACGAACGGCTTCCAGGTGCGCAGCTTCCAGTGGGAGACGACCGTCGGCATTCAGCACGAGATCATGTCCGGGCTGTCAGCGCAGGCGACGTACTACCGCCGCAGCTATCGCAACTTCACCGTCATCGACAACCAGGCTGTCGCGCCGACCGACTACTCCCCGTTCTGCGTGACCGCACCGAGCGACGCGCGCCTTCCGGGCGGGGGTGGGCACGAGATCTGCGGCCTCTTCGATCTGAACCCGAACAAGCTGGGGCAGGTGAGCAACTACCGGACGCTGGCGGACAACTACGGGGAGCAGCAGGAACGCTGGCACGGGGTGGACCTCACCATGGGTGCGCGCTTTGCGAACGGGGCGCTGGTACAGGGCGGGCTCAGCACTGGAACGACGTTGACGGACAACTGCGACGTCGTGGCGAAACTGGACAACCCGAGCCCCCTCTACTGCCACAACGAAGAGCCGTTTCTGCACCAGTTCAAGCTGCTGGGTTCGTATACCCTGCCCGGGCGTGTTCAGGTGTCGGCGGCGTTCCAGTCGGTGCCCGGGAGTCCGATCAGCGCGAGCTATGTGGTGCGGAGCGCCCAGATCGCGCCGTCTCTGGGGCGGAACCTGTCGGCAGGCGCCAATGCGACCGTGTCGGTCAACGTGATCGAGCCGAACTCGGTGTTTGGAGACCGGCTCAACCAGCTCGATATCCGGTTCGGTCGTCCGTTCACCGTCGGCCGTGCCCGTGTCAGCCCGGCCGTGGATCTGTTCAACGCGCTCAACGCCAACACGGTGCTCGCCTGGAACAACACGTACGGCACGAACGGCGCGACATGGCTGGCGCCCCGGACGATTCTGACCGGCCGCCTGGTCAAGTTCGGTGTGCAGATCGACTTCTAAGGGCCCTGGCGGGAATAAGGTTGCCGACTCTCGGGCGGCGAGGCGCCCGGATCGCCAGGCGCGAGGAGGGAGCAGGCCGGGTGCCTGTGACCGTCGAGCAACGCCGCGAGGCGGGATGCATCGTCGGCCGAGATGGCAACCTTATTCCCGCCAGGGCCCTAACTGACCTTGGGTCGACTGCGCGGCTGGTGGACCTGCAGAAGCGGAGGAGCGATGGCGACAGGCGTGGAAAGGCTGGTTGGTGCGGTGGCGGTTGCCGGGCTGGGGGGGGCGTTCCTCTTCGGCCCTGCCGACCCGGGTACACGACGTCCGGTCGCTCCCGCGCCCGTCGCGACGCTGTCGGCTGCGCCCACTGCGCAGGACGTTCCGGCCAATCCCGAGCGGAACGCGTACTTCGGAGACGTGCACGTGCATTCGAGCTGGTCGCTCGACGCGTACACGCTTGGCGGCAACCGCGACGAACCGGACGTGGCGTACCGCTTCGGCCGCGGCGACACGATCCGCAGGCCGGACGGTTCCATCCTTGGCCCACTGGCCGTCCCGCTGGACTTCATGGCGGTCACGGATCACGACGCGTGGCTCGGAGAAGTGCATTCCTGCGTGGACACCAGCGACCAGGCCTACGACACGCCGACCTGCAGGCAGGTGCGCGCGATGGAGGGGTTCGGTCAGCTGTACGGCAGGTTCGGGCGGCAGGGGCTCCGGCCGCCCGATATCTGCGGTGAAAGCGGGTACGGCCCCGGCAACCGGTGCCTGGAGCGCGCCGGACACCTGTGGCACGAGATCCAGAAGAACGCGGACGCGTTCTACGAGCCGGGCACGTTCACGACGTTTGCAGCCTACGAGTGGACCGGTCAGCCCCCGGGCATCGGCCATCTGCACCGCAACGTGATCTTCCGCGGCGAAGCCGTTCCCGAGTGGGGAGGGTCGGCCGTCGAGATGCAGAACCGCCCTGAACGGCTCTGGGAGTGGCTGGAGAAGGCGTGTGTCAGCCCCTGCCAGGTGATGTCGATTCCGCACAACACGAACTGGAGCGAGGGCGTGTCCATGGCGCCGAACAACTCCGACGGCTCGCCGTTCACGGAGGAAATCCTGAAGCGGCGCGCCTGGGCGGAGCCGCTCGTCGAGGTCTTTCAGATCAAGGGCGGGTCGGAGTGCTATACGGGTCTCGGTACCACCGATGAGGAATGTGGCTTCGAGAAGTACTACGAGATCTGCAAGCCCGGGCAGGGATCCAATTGTGCCTACGCCTCCGACTACGTCCGGAACGCGTTGAAGAGCGGCCTCCGCATCGAGGAGGAGTTCGGCGTCAACCCGTTCAAGTACGGGCTGATTGCCAGCCCCGACGGTCACAAGAGCACACCCGGCGACGTCGATGAAGATGCGTTCGTCACCGAGTCCCCGAAGTTCGCGCACGACGGGTCTCTGGCGGGCCCCTACGGCGAACGGCAGGACGGCGGCAACATCACGAACCCCGGCGGCCTCGTCGGCGTGTGGGCCGATCGCAACACGCGGGAGTCGATCTTCGACGCGATGAAGCGGAAGGAAACGTTCGCGACCAGCGGGCCGAGAATTCACGTGCGGTTCTTCGGCGGGTGGGCCTACCCGAACGACCTCCACAGCCGGAGCGACGTGGTGGGCCAGGCAGACGCCGGTGGCGTGCCGATGGGCGGAGACCTGCCGTCCCGGCCCCCGACCGCTGGCGCACCGCGGTTCGTCGTCTGGGCGACGAAGGACGCCCGTTCCGCGAACCTGCAGAAGGTGCAGATCGTCAAGGGCTGGTCGTCTGGAGGTGAGACCCACGAGCGTGTCTACGACGTCGCCTGTGCCGATGGCCTGACGCCTGATCCGAACACACACACGTGCACCGACAACGGCGCGAGAGTGGATGTGACCACCTGCAACATCACGGCAGGCAAGGGGGCGGCGCAGCTGAGCACGACGTGGACCGATCCCGAGTTCTCGCCGGCCGATCGCGCGTTCTACTACGTGCGCGTGCTCGAGAACCCCACCTGCCGGTGGACGACGCATCGGGCGCTCGCTCGCAAGTCACCCATCCCGGAGCCATCGACGATCAAGGAGCGGGCCTGGAGCTCGCCGATCTGGTACACCCCGCCTTCACAGTAGGAGACGCGTGCCAGTGCCACGCCTTGTACGTGCTGCGCTCCGGGAGCCGCTGGTTCATTTCCTGGTAGCCGGCGCGTTCATCCTTGCCGCCAGCGCCTGGCTGAACCCGTCCGAGGATCGCCACAACCGCATTCACGTCACCGCGGACCGGATCCAGCAGCTGCACGAGACCTGGTCGACGCAGTGGGGCGAGCCGCCCGACGAGGCGCAGTTGCGCACCCTCGTGGAGGACTTCATCCGCGAAGAGGTGCTGTACCGGGAGGCCCTGGCCTCCGGCCTCGACCAGAACGACTCGATCATTCGACGACGCCTGGCCCAGAAGATCGAGTTCCTGGCCCAGGGGGTCACGATGACCGAACCGACGGACGAGGAACTCCGGGCGTTCTTCGATCAGCACCGCGCGCGCTACGAGATTCCGGCCGGCGTGTCGTTCGAGCACGTCTTCTTTGGAGATGCGAATGGCAAGGGCAGCGGACGGGGCGCTTCTGTTGGCGAGATCCTGGCGGGACTGCGTTCGGGGGGCGTGCCGGCGGCCAAGGTGAGAGGCCTGGGGGACCCCTTCATGCTGCAGCTCGAGTATCCGCTCCAGACACAGACGGAGGTGCGGAACCTTTTCGGCGTTGAGTTCGCGGAGCGCCTGTTCACCCTCCCGGTCGGCGAATGGGCCGGGCCTGTCCGGTCCGCGTACGGCCAGCACCTCGTCCGGGTGCGTGAGTCGGAAGACCGGCGTCTTCCGGACCTGCATGAAGTGCGCGATCAGGTTGCCACCGAGCTGAAGAGGCAGCGCGCGCAGGCGCTGGTCGACACGTATTACGAGCGTCTTCGCGAGAGGTACGTCGTCGAGATCGACGAAGACCTTCTGACGGAGCGGCCGTGAGGCGGTCTCCGGCGCGCGTTGGGACGACACTTGGCATCGCGGCCGTGGCTGCCTGCCTGGTGACACCGGTCGTCGCACATGCCCATACGACGCTACCTGCCTATCTCGAGTTGAACGAGCTTACGGCAGGGGCGTTCGACCTGGCCTGGAAGGTGCCGGCCGTCGAGGGGCCACCTCCGCCGATCTACCCCGAGTTCCCGCGGCACTGTGCGCTGGCCGCGCCTCTCTCCGAGACGCAGGCGGCAGGTTCCATCCTGATGCGTGGCGTGCTCCAGTGTGGCGCAGAGGGTCTCGCCGGGCAGTCGATCGAGATTGCGGGGCTCCGCACCACGATCATGGAGACCGTCGTGCGGCTGGCGTTTCTGGATGGCACGAGCGCGATGCGCGTGCTCAGGCCGTCCGAGCCGTCGTTCGTGGTGACGCAGGCCGCGCCGGGTGCAGACAGCGTGGACGCGCGCGGGCACTTCCGGCTCGGCGTCGATCACATCCTGTCCGGCATCGACCACCTGCTCTTCGTGTTCGGTCTGCTACTACTCGTGCGCGGCACCGGCCGGTTGCTGAAGGCGATCACGTCCTTCACCGTGGCGCACAGCATCACGCTTGGACTGGCCGCGCTCGGGGTGGTCCGGCTCGCGCCGGCACCGATCGAGGCGGTCATCGCGCTGAGCATCGTGTTCCTGGCGGTCGAGGTCGCGCAGGAACGGCGGGGTGTCGCGGGCCTGAGCCAGCGGAAGCCGTGGCTGGTGGCGTTTGCGTTCGGCCTGCTGCACGGCTTCGGCTTCGCCGGCACGTTGTCGCAGATCGGCCTTCCGGCTGGCGACATCCCGATGGCGCTGCTGTACTTCAACGTGGGCGTCGAGGCCGGTCAGGTCGGCTTCATCGTCGTGTGCCTGGCCGTGATGGCCTCGCTGCGCACCCTCGATCTTCGGCCACCCGCGTGGGCACACGCCGTGCCGGCCTACGTGATCGGTCCCTTGGCGTCCTACTGGTTCCTCGAGCGATGCGTATCCGCCTTCACGTCCTGACGGTCTTCGCCCGCCTGGTGCGGGCGATCCTTTCACTGGCACTGGTGCTGCTGCCTTCCGCAGCCGACGCCCACACCGGCGCGGAGGTCACGGTCGGATTGTGGAGCGGCATGTTGCACCCGCTGACCGGGCTCGATCACACGATGGCGATGGTGGCGGTTGGCATCTGGGGCGCGCAGCTGGGCCGCCCGGCGATCTGGCTCCTGCCCGTGACGTTCCCGCTGGTGATGGCCCTTGGCGGCGTGGTGGGTATCCGTCAGGTCCCGTTCCCGTTCGTCGAGGTCGGGATCGCGGCGTCGGCTGTCGTGCTGGGTGCCATGGTGCTGGGCGCGGTCAGGGCCTCACTTCCGGTCGCGACGGCGGTCGTCGGGTTCTTCGCCGTCTGCCATGGGTACGCCCACGGCGCGGAGCTGCCGCACGCGGCGAATCCGTTCGCGTATGGCGTCGGATTCGTCCTTGTGACCGGGCTCCTGCACGTGTGCGGCATCGCGATCGGCCTGCTGAAGCGATGGCCCGCAGGTGCGCTGGCGATGCGGGCGTGCGGGGCCGTCATCGGCGTCGCAGGGCTGTATCTGCTTGGAGGACACCTCGGGTGACGGGTGGGTGGCGCCCGTGCGCGGCGGTGGCCGGGGGGGTTCTGGTCCCGTCGGCGGCCCACGCCCACCCGATGCCCGGCGTGAGCGATTTCTACGCCGGCATGCTCCACCCGATCGTCACGGTCGAGTTCGTCATCCCCCTTGTCGCGCTTGGTCTGCTGGCGGGGCAGCAGGGACGCGGGACTGCACTCGCCTTGCTGCTCGCTGTGCCCATGGCGCTCGTCGTCGGCGCAGCAGCCGGATTGGGGTGGTCGGCACCATTTCCGGTCCCGTGGCTGAACAACCTGTCCATTGTCATGTGCGGCATCGCGCTGGCGGGTGCGTGGCTCTTGCCGCGACCGGTCGCGGTGGCGATCGGCGTCCTTCCGGCGCTCACGGTTGGATGGCTCAACGGTGCCGAGATCGACGAGTCGATGTCGGCGTTCCGGTTCGTCGGGGGCGTGGCGCTCGTCGGATTCATCGTGATTGTGTGCGGTGTGGGAGGCCTCCGGCGCCTCGAGGTCTTCTGGAAGGACATGGCGGTTCGGGTGCTCGGGAGCTGGATCGCGGCCGTGGGCATCCTCGTGCTCGGTCTCGGCTCAGGCCCATCCTAGGAGACATCCCGGTGCCCGTCGTGTCGCCTTGTCCGTCTGGTGGTTCCTGCTGGTGTCGATCGTGCCGGCGGCGGCGCTCCAGGCCTTTCTGCCGCATGTCGAGGTGCTCCCGGTCCCCGACGAGGCCGCCGGCGACTACGCCCGAATCCGCGCTGATCTGAAGCGTCAGGGCCGGATCACTGGCGCGAACGACCCCTTCATTGCCGCCCACGCTCGCAGCCTGGGGGTGCGGCTCGTCACGAACAACGCCGCGGAGTTCGGCTGCATTACGGGGCTGAAGGTGGAGAACTGGACCGTTCCCGTCCGCACCCGTTGACGCCCTCGGCCTGACACGTCAGCCAATGACCGGCTCGCACGCGATGAAGGTCGGCTTCACGATGCTCCAGGGGTCGCAGGAGTACAACATCCGTTTCTTCCCGTCCCTCCTCCCCCTAACGGGGTAGGCGCAAGGGCTGCCCTTGCTGCTATAGTCCACGGCTGACTGTGGCATGCGGGGGGACGCGGGTGGGGCCGTGCAGGGTGCTGTACGGACCCTGTGTCCTCGTGCCTGCGGCCGAGCCTTGAAGGAGGCGGTATGAGGCTGTCGAGGGTCGTCCTGGCGGCGACGATGGTCGTTGCGTGCGCGGCGGCGGGTTGGGCACAGTCGGCCACCACCGGTGCGATCGCCGGGGTGGTGCGGGACACGACGGGGGCGGTGCTGCCGGGTGTGACGGTGGAGGCATCGAGCCCGGCGCTCATCGAGAAGGTCCGGGTCGCGGTGACCGACGACCAGGGCAACTACAAGATCATCGATCTCCGGCCGGGCGCCTACGCGGTGACGTTCACGCTGCCCGGCTTCTCGACCTTCAAGCGCGAAGGGCTCGAGCTGACCACCGGCTTCACGGCCACGGCGAACGCCGACATGCAGGTCGGCTCGCTGGAGGAAACCGTGACGGTGTCGGGCGCCAGCCCGGTCGTGGACATCCAGAACGTCCGCCAGCAGCGCGTGCTGTCTCGCGAGCTCCTCGACAGCGTGCCCACGAACAAGACGTTCCAGGGCTTTGCCGCGCTGACGCTGGGCGCTACGCCGGCGGGGACGGGGCACGACGTGGGCGGCAACCGCGGTGACGGCCTCGGCGGCTTCGGCTTCCACGGCAGCCGGACCGCGGATCAGCGGCTGACCATGGACGGCATGCTGTTCACCGGGCTCGGCGGCGGAGCCCAGATGCGCAACATCGTGGTGAACCAGGCGTTCGTGCAGGAGACGACGCTCGAGGTGCGTGGCGCCAGCGCGGAGAGCGAAGCCGGTGGCGCGCACATCAACGTGGTGCCGAAGGACGGCGGCAACGCCTTCTCGTCCACGTTCACGGGGGCGGGGAGCGGATCGGCGCTGCAGGCGACGAACATCACCGAGGAACTCCAGGCGCGCGGCCTGCCGCCGCAGACCTCGTCGAAGAAGATCTGGGACGTGGGCGGTGGCATGGGCGGGCCCATTCGCCAGGACAAGCTGTGGTACTACACGGCGATCCGCTGGTGGGGCGCGCAGACGAACCTGCCGGGCGCCTTCTACAACGCGAACCAGGGCAAGTACGTCGGCGATCCCGACAGCGGCGTGACGATCTACCAGCGCGACACCAGCCGCCCGGCGTTCCAGAACATCTACAACCGCGACTACAGCGTGCGGTTCACCTGGCAGGCCACGCAGAAGAGCAAGTACGCCATCTCGACGAGTCTCCAGGACAACTGCAACTGCACGCTCGGCAGCGGGCCCTCGGCGCCCGAGTCGTACCGGAGCCCGACCTACTGGCCGATCAGCCTGACGCAGCTGACCTGGAACTACCCGGCGAGCAACCGGGTGCTGATCGACGCCGGCACCTCGTTCCTGTACAACAACTACACGAACCTGCCCGAGCCGGAAGTCAGCCCGCGCGACATCGCGCTCCGCGAGCTGTCGAACGGCATGCAGTACAACGCCCGGGCGGCGGGGCTGTGGCTGAACGACTACGGCTACAAGAACCTGACGAACCAGTGGAACAGCCGCGTGGCGATCTCCTACGTCACCGGCTCGCACGCCTTCAAGGCCGGCCTGACGTACCTCCAGGGCTGGCAGCAGTACAACGTGCGCCTGAACGACCGGCCGATGGAGTACCAGCTGCGGAACTTCGTGCCGGTGTCGCTGCGGATGTGGGCGTCGCCGTTCGAGGCGCGCGGCCGCTTCAGCCCGAACATGGGGCTCTACGCGCAGGATCAGTGGACGATCAGCAGGCTGACGCTGAACCTGGGCGTGCGTTACGACTACCTGCACGGGATCAACCCGTCGCACGAGAGCCCGGCCGGGCCGTTCGTGCCGGCGCGGTCGTTCCCGACGGTCGACGCGTTGCCGAGGTTCAGCGACCTCGCGCCGCGCGTGGGCGCCGCCTACGACCTGTTTGGCGACGGCAAGACGGCCGTCAAGGTGTCGCTGGGCCGGTACGTCGAGCTGGCCAGCATCTGGACGCTGACGTACAACACCAACCCCATGGCGCAGATCGCGCAGTTCTCCGATCGCACCTGGAACGACGCGAACCGCAACTACGTGCCCGACTGCAACCTGCTCGACCCGAGCGCCAACGGGGAGTGCGGGCGCGGGTCCACCGCCACGCTGGGGCAGCTCCGGATCATCCAGCAGTACGACAAGCAGGTGACCGAGGGCTTCGGCAACCGGCCGATGAACTGGCAGGCGGGCATGTCGGTGCAGCACGAGATCGCCGCGAACATGGCGCTGAACTTCGGCTACTACCGGACGTGGTTCGGCAACTTCACGGTGAACGACAACCGCGCCACGACGCCGGCCGACTTCGATCCGTACTGCGTGACGGCGCCGACCGACACGCGGCTGGGCGATGCGAGCGGCGCGCGGCTGTGCGGCCTCTACGACATCAACCCGTCGAGGTTCGGGCAGCAGGACAACATCTTCGTGCAGCACGCCACGTTCGGCGAGCGCACGGAGGTCTACAACGGCGTCGACCTGGGGCTGAGCGCGCGGTTCGGCGAAGGCGGGCTGGTGCAGGGCGGCGTGTCCACGGGCCGCACGCAGTACGACAACTGCGCCGTGGTCGACTCCCCGCAGGCGGCGCGCGAGGGCTTCTGCAACTACGATCTGCCGTTCGAGGGGCAGACGCAGTACAAGCTGTCGTTCGTGTACCCCCTGCCGCTGGACGTGCGCTTCAGCGGGACGTACCAGAACCTGCCGGGCGCGGCCTACGGCGCGAACTTCGTCGTGACCAACGCCCAGATTGCGCCGTCGCTCGGCCGCAACCTGGCGGCGGGCGCGGGTGGCACGGTGATCGTGGACATCCTGCCGCCGAACAGGCTGTTCGAGGAGCGGCTGAGCCAGCTCGACCTCCGCCTCACGAAGATCTTCCGGTTCGGGCGCGGACGGCTGCAGGGGATGTTCGACATCTACAACATCTTCAACGCCAACACCGTGCTGGGGCTGAACTCCCGGTTCGGCGCCGCCTGGCGGACACCCAGCCAGGTGCTCGCCGGCCGGCTGTTCAAGTTCGGCGGGCAGTTCGACTTCTAGCGTGACGCTTGGCGAAGTGGAAAAGTGGAAAAGTGGAAGAGTGGAAAAGTAAAGTCGGGAGTCGGAAGGTCGAAGTGCGGAAGTAAGTGAGAAGTTGGAAAGCAGGAGGGGGGACTGTCCGGAATTTCGTGTGTGAAGCGGGTTGACGGCGTCGTTCTCTTTCTTCTGTCTTCTTCTCCGCAAGCGATGAGGCGTGTGGGCGCTGTGGGAAACCGCGTTCTGTGCGGTTTTCCAAGTCGCTGTGGGCGCGTTCTGTGCGTCCATAGTGACGGCAGCGTCCATGCGCTCCGGGCATTTTACGTCTGGGGCGCGAGAAAGCGATCTTCGTACAGGATCGCGAAATGACGCATCGCGGTTTTCCCGTGAATGGCGCCGCGCGCCCATTTCGCCGTGATGTGGCGGAGCGCGAGCCCAATCAGCTTGGTGGCGGCTTCGTCGCTGGGAAAATGGCCGCGCGTCTTGATGATCTTGCGCAGCTGCGCGTGGACACTCTCCAGCGCGTTGGTCGTGTCGATCACCCGCCGCACGTCGGGGGAAACGCCAAGAACGGAATCACGTGCGTCCAGGCGCGCCGCCACGACGCGACGACGGTCGGAAACGTCGTGCCCCAAGGGCCGCGTGCAACGTCGTCGAGCGCGGCGGCAGCGGCCTCCGCGTTCGGCGCGGTATCAATTGGGCGAAGGGCCTTCGCCAACGGCTTCCGCTCTTTCCAATTGGCGACGTCGAGCGTGTGCCGAATCAGGTGCACGATGCAGGTCTGGCGCGTCGTCGCCGGATACACCGCCGCGAGCGCCTCGCTCATCCCCTGCAGGCCATCGGTCACGGCGATGAGGATGTCGCGGCACCCGCGCGTTTTCAGATCGCTGACGACCGTCAGCCAGCATGTCGCGCCTTCGGTCTGCTCGATCCACAGGCCGAGGATGTCGCGGCTCCCGTCCGGCAGGACCGCCAGCGCCAGATAGAGGGCCTGGCTGCGCACCGTCGCCTCGTCGCGAAGCTTCACGCGCAGCGCATCGAAGAACACGACGGGATACATCGCCTCGAGCGGCCGGCTTTGCCACGCGGTGACTTCCGCGACGATGCCGTCCGTCACCGTGCTGATCAGATCGGGCGACACCTCCACGCCATACATGTCCGCGAGGACACCTTGGATTTCGCGCACCGTCATCCCACGCGCGTAGAGCGCCAGAATCTTGTCGTCGAAGCCCGTGAAGCGGCGCTCGTGTGTCGCGATGAGCCGTGGCTCAACGCTCCCGTCGCGATCGCGCGGCACGTCGATCGCGAGCGGACCGTCGTCGGTCAGCACCGTCTTGCCGCCCGTCCCGTTCCGGTGATTCGTCGTGTCGCCCGGTTTCGTGCCGCCCGGCGGGTAGCCCACATGGTGCGTGAGCTCGCCGCCCAGCGCGCGCTCGATAATCGCCTTCTTGAAGCGACGCACCGCGGCGTCGAGCTCCTCAGGCGAGATTGGCCCTTGTCGCACGAATTGGTCGAGGATTTCCGAGAGGATCGGCGCCAGCGGGGCGTCAGGCATTAAGGCTCTCCGTTCTGCGGGGCATAGAGTCTCCTCATGGTATGCCCCACACACGAAATTCCTGATACCCTCCCCTGCTCAACTTCCCCGCAGTTCACGCCCGAACGTCGCGCCCACTTTCCACTTTCCACTTTCCACTTCCCACTTTCCACTTTTCACTTCCCACTTCCCACTTCCCACTTCCCACTTCCCACTTACTTCCGACTTCACCCTTTCTACTTCCACCTTTACTGTTCCACTCTTCCACTTTTCCACTTTTCCACTTCTCCACTTCTCCCCCTCGGGGTATGCTTCCGTGCCCCGGCCGATCTAGAATCCCGCGAATCTCTGTTCCTTCAGCCAGGAGTTGTCCGATGGCTCGACGATCGAAGACCCGTACCCCTCTCACCCGGCGTGACTTCCTGAAGGCGTCCGGCACCGGTTCCGGTGCACTGCTCGCGGGTGCGGTCCCGGCGATCGCCTTCTCGACAGCCACGGTCCAGGCGCAGCAGTCCTGGGACCGCGAGGCGGATGTCGTCGTGGTGGGCTCCGGCGCGGCGGCGGCGTCAGCGGCGCTCTTTGCGCACGAAGCAGGTGCGCAGGTGGTCATGCTGGAGAAGGCGGACACCTACGGCGGGACGACCGCCCGCTCTGGCGGCGCCGTCTGGGCGCCGAACAACAGCTACATGCGGAAGAAGGGGCTGGCGGATCCGAAGGCGGACTGCCTGCGCTACATGGCGCGCGTGTCCTATCCGCAGATCTACAGCGCGAAGGACGCGAAGTTCGGCCTGCCGGACAACGAGTACGCGCTGCTCGAGGCGCACTACGACCACGCCGGCGAGGCGGTGGACGGCCTGGTGCAGATCGGCGTGTTCCCGGGCTTCGACTTCTTCGGCGTCGAGGACGACGGCACGCCGATCGTGACGGATCACTTCGCGCACCTGGCCGAAGACAAGGCGCCGCGGGGGCGCTCGCTGCTGCCGCTGCGCGACGACGGGACGCGCGGCAACGGCGGGCTGTGGGCGCTCCGGACGAAGGCGGCGGTGGAGTCGCGCAACATCCCGATCCTGACCGGCCACCGGGTGAGCCGGCTGCTCCAGAACGGCCGCGGGGAGGTCGTCGGCGTGCAGGCGACGCTGGGGGGCGGGAAGACCGTGACCGTGCGCGCGCGCAAGGGCGTCATCTTCGGCAGCGGCGGCTTCACGCACGACCCGGAGCTGTGCCTGCACTACCTGCGCGGCCCGATCTTCGGCGGCTGCGCCGTGCCGACCAACGAAGGCGACTTCGTGCGCATGGGCATCGACGCGGGAGCCGCGCTCGCGAACATGAACAACGCGTGGTGGAACGCGCTTCCTCTGGAGGCCGCGCTCAAGCTGCGCAGCACCACCAACCTGGGCGGGCAGCCGGGCGGCGACAGCATGATCACGGTGAACCGGTTCGGCCGTCGCACGGGCAACGAGAAGATCGTCTGGTCGGGCAAGGGCGACGCGTTCTTCTGGTACGACCCGACCACCGCCACCTACCCGAACATGGTGCAGTTCGGCATCTACGACCAGTTCACGCGCGAGCGCTTCGGCGGGTCGAGCGCGCCGATCCCGAAGCCGGGCGTCGATTCGCCGTTCGTCCTGAGCGGCAACACGCTCGAAGAGCTCGCCGCGGCGATCGCCCAGCGGCTGGCGTCGCTCGCGGCGCAGATCGGCGACTTCACGCTCGCCGACACCTTCGTGGCCGGCCTGAAGGAGGAGATCGCGCGCTTCAACCGGTTTGCGGAAACGGGGAAGGACCTCGACTTCCGGCGCGGCGAGGGCCCGATGGACAGCACGGCCCGCCGCGACGGGAACGACAAGCCGAACCCGACGATGTACCCGATCTCGGACAAGGGGCCGTACTACGCGGTGCTGATTGGCGCGGGCACGCTGGACACCAACGGCGGACCGAAGATCAACGCCAGCGCGCAGGTGCTCGACACGCGCGACCAGCCGATCCCCGGCCTGTACGGCGCCGGCAACTGCATCGGCTCACCCGCCGGGCAGGGCTACTGGGGGCACGGCGGGACGATCGGTCCGGCGGCGACGTTCGGCCGCCAGGCCGCGCTGCACGCGGCCTCGCAGCCCGTCCGCGACTGGGGCGGCTCGGACTGACGGAAGTGGAACAGTTGAAAGTGGATTACTTCTCCGGCTGTACGGTAAC
Organism: Acidimicrobiia bacterium; assembly: GCA_016871255.1. GTDB lineage: Bacteria > Acidobacteriota > Vicinamibacteria > Vicinamibacterales > UBA2999 > VFZH01. The sequence goes on from VFZH01000019.1 coordinate 24,128, forward strand.
GGTCACGTCAGCCGAGGTCTTCAGCACGCCGTCGTCAGCGACGGCGCGGAGGACGTAAGTTCCCGGCGCGCTGAAGCGCGCCGTTGTGGACACGGTGCCGTTGTGTTTGGGGACGGAAAGGACCTGGGGTTCGAAGGTGACCGTTCCGGCGCCACGGTAGTGCAGCCAGGTGATGGCCAGGCCCGTCTCGTACGCTGCCGCGGCCTTGACCAGGTCCTGGGAAATCGGGCCACCCTGCCGGACCACGAGGGTCGGATTGAAGGCCTCCGGCCCTGGTCCTCTGGAGTTCGCCGGGCCCTCGGAGTGCCCGCCCCCCGGGCGGGGGCCTGGCTCGCCGTCGTCGCGCGCCGCCACCGTGAGTGAAACGGCGCCTGGAAACGTTACGGACACGTGCTGGTTGCCGGTGACTTCCACGGACGGCCGGAGGTTCGGCTCGAGTTCACGCGTCGTCCGTCCGTGGTTGCCGCCAGCGTTCCGGTTGACCTTGTACACGCCCTCGTCGATCTCCGCCGCCGGCAACAGATTGCCGATCGCCGTCGAGGTGCCTCCGTTGTGGGTCAGCGTCCAGACGAGGTCGCCGTTCCCGAAGTCGGCTGGCACGCGCACCTCGAACACGAACTGCTGCCGCCTCGTGTAGAAGTAGGCTGGCTGTCCGCGGTCGGCCTCGCCCGGCCTGAAGAAGTTGTTCTCGCCGACGGGGACGTGAAGTTCCTCGACGTAGTTGCGGTTCAGGTAGCCGAACACGAGCGTGAAGCTCCCGTCCGCGTTGCGGAGCCACCCTTCGAAGACCGGTTGGACGTTCTGTCCGCGCAGGAACTGGGTCTGGGCGCCGCCGGGCGCTGCGGCCGCGAGTACGAACAGCGCGGCGACGGCGCGGCGGGCGCACCGGCTACGGAACGACATGGCCCGGCCCCTTGCGCGTCGCGAGGACGCGCTCCTGAACTGCCTGGTTGAACTCGTCGTCCGACAGCGTGTACCACAGCAGCCAGGCGAAGGCCATGTCATCGCTCGTCCGCTGCCCGTACCCGGCCCAGTTCTGCGGGTCCGGGTTCCACTTGTTCAGCTTCGAGTTGTCGTGCCACGTGATGACGTGCAGCATCGTGCCCTTCGGCAGCAGCGGCTGCACTTCCTCGGCGTAGTTGTAGGTGATGTGCCAGCCGAAGTCCCAGTTCACGCAGCTCAGCGACTGCACGCGGCCGTCAGCGTAGATCGCTTCGAGGCACTGCCGCTTGCCGCGGCTGTGGAGGTGCGGCTGAAAGGCGGTCAGGCGGATGTTCTCCGTGAGCAGACGGTAGCCGTCGTGCCGAATGTCCGATTCGCCCGGGGGCAGGTCCAGGTCGGAGACGCCGCCGACGCCGGCCCGCATCTGCCGGCGCGCCGGCTCGTAGCCTTTCGGATAGAACCAGATCGCGATACTCGTCCGGTCGGTTGTGGTCGTCCCATTGGGAGCGTAGTGCATGTTGAACCGGAAGCGGGTCCCCTTCCGGAGCAGCATGGCGGACCCCTCCGGGAACACGTCGCCCGTCTTGCCGAGCGCGTACTCCGAGAACTGCGAGCCGTTCTCCTCGTCGTCGGTGACCCTCCAGGTCGACCCGTGGTGGACCACGGGAAAACCTTCGGCCGACGGCTTCGTCTCGAAGGCCCTCACCCAGCGGTCCTCGGGCATCTCGTGGTCGGCGTACAGGTCGATCCACATGTTGGGCGCATTCGCTTCGACGACGAACGGTTCGGGAATGGGCACCACGAGGTCCGGCTCGCCCAGGAGCGAGATCAGCCCGAATTTGCTCTGGTCAGGGAACTCGACGGGCGGAGGCATGTCGGCCGGGTTGCCCATGGGCGCGCCCGCGTCCACCCACCTGACGATGGTGTCCACTTCGTCGTCCTTGAGCGACCGGTCGCCCTTGAACTGCTGGATGCCGACGTTGCGATCGATGGTCCAGGGCGGCATCGTCCGATCGGCCACCTTCTGCCGGATGGCACGGGCCCAGGGCCGCGTCTCTTCGTACGTCACCAGCGACATCGGCGCGATGGCACCCTTGCGGTGACAGACCTGGCAGGACCGCTGCAGGATCGGCGCCACGTCTTTCGAGAACGTGATCGCGCCGGCCGGGTCCGGCGATGCCTGAGCGAGCGCCGGCTGTGGTGTCAACAGCGGGACCGCGACGACCAGTGCGGCGAGCGTGTGCCCCTTGGACATGGTCGATACTCCTTGGAAGAGAACGCCGGGCCGGCCTCGTGCCACCCTACTCCGGTGTCGCGACCGTTGTCCCTGGACGAGGAAGGGACAGGGCCACGAGCTCGCCCGGACGGTTCCGACCGCCGACCGGGACGACGATGTACTGCCGGCCGTCGAGCAGGTAGGTCATCGGCGAACCCGTCTGATTCGCAGGCAGCGTGAACTCCGAGATGATCTCGCCGGTTCGCTTGTCTATCGCGCGCAGCACGGGCCCACCGCTGTGGGGCCCGGCCGCGAACAGCCCGCCACCTTCACCCGCGAACACCAGCGACTTGGTGACAATCACGCCGGACCTGTCCTGGCTCCCGGTTCTCGGAAGGGCGACCCCCTTCAGCGCGGGGTGATTCTTCACGAAATCCGGCGTATCCGAGTTCGGAATCATCCAGACGTGCTCCCCGGTGTTCATGTCGATCGCGGTGATCCGTCCCCAGGGAGGCTTGATCGGCGGCAGCCCCTGGATGTCCGGATACAGGACGCCCCCGGAACAGAACTTCATGGTGGGGATCACCGTGCGTTCCGGATCGCAGGGACGAACGGAGGTCACGAACGGATGCGTGATCGACCCGACGTAGAGGATGCCTGACTCGGGGTCGACCGCCGCGCCGGCCCAGTTGGCCCCTCCGCGCTGGCCGGGCAGCATCATGGTGCCCCTGGTCCCGTTGGGATCGACGAGAGAAGGCGGCGTGAAGAGCGGGCCGAGCCTGAACTGGGAAAAGAGCTTCAAGGCCTCCGTCTTGAGCTCCGGGGTGAAGTCGAGCGCATCGTCAAGGGTGACGCCCTGGCGGTCGAAGGGCGCCGGCTTCGTGGGGAACGGCTGCGTGCGCGACGTCTGCTCGCCGGGGACGTCCGACTGAGGCACGGGGCGCTCCTCGATCGGCCACACCGGCTCGCCCGTGGCGCGATCGAAGACGTACGTGAACGCCTGCTTGGTGACCTGGGCGACCGCCCTGATCTTCCTCCCTGCGACGGTGATGTCGAGGAGCAGCGGTGCGGCCGGCAGGTCGTAGTCCCAGAGGCCGTGATGGGTGAGCTGGAAGTGCCAGATCCGTCTGCCGGTTTCAGCATCGAGGCAGACGAGGCTCTCCGCGAACAGGTTGTCACCTGGCCGATGCTGGCCGGAGTTGTCAGCCTGCGCGGCTTCCACGGGCACGTAGACGTACCCCAGTTCCTCGTCTCCGGACAGCGGCGCCCATGCGCCCACGTTGCCGGCGTACTCCGCGGAGCCCTGTTCCCACGTGTCCGCTCCGAACTCCGCGCGATTCGGGACGGTGTGGAAGATCCACTTGCGCTTGCCCGTGCGCACGTCGTAGCCGCGGATATGGCCCACGATGGGGCGCGGGCTGTTGTTTCCCCCGAAGGCGGCGCCTACGACGATCGTGTCCCGAATTACCAGGGGCGGCGAGTTCCATCCAATGACACCGGCCTTTGGGACCTCAGGGTGATCGAGTTCAAGAAACAGATCGACGAGGCCGTCTTCTCCGAACTCGGGAATCGGGCGCCCGGTCTCCGCATTCAACGCAACGAGATGGTAGCCCTTGGTGACGTGAAGGACGCGAGCGTCGTTCCCGCTCTTCCAGTAGCCGACGCCGCGACCGGCCGCGGGGCGGACCGGCGCCAGCCGTGCGCGCTCGCCTTCATCGAGCCGGTAGGTCCACAGTGTTTCCCCGGTGGCGGCGTCGATGGCGGCGACGCTGCGGCTGATCCCGGCTGTGGTGTAGAGGATTCCGCCGGCCATCAGGGGAGTCGATTCGAAGTTGAAATCGGGCCGCGGACCGAAGTTCTCGGTCTTCCAGCGCCAGACCACCGCGAGGTCTTTGACGTTGGTCGCGTCGATCTGATCGAGCGCGGAGTACTTCGTGTGCCCGGCGTCCCCTCCGTAGTACCGCCACTCGCCGTCGTTCACACCCTGTTGCGCCGCTATCGCCGGCGCGAGCCACGTCACCAGAACGACCGGCGCCAGCCGGCCGAGGACACGGAGTCGGGTCTTAGGGCCCTTAGTGTTGTGCGGCACTGCAGCCTCCGGACTGCCTTCGACGTCGCCCTCGTCAGGAGCGCCACCCGGCGTGAAGCCGTTCAACGTGGCGGGTCGAATCACGGGTCACGGCCGACACCAATCCCCTTCGCCAACCAGCTGGCGACGCCGACGCCCGCGAGCCTAGCGCCAGCCTTGTCGAGCCGGCAATAACCAAAAAGAGGGAGGGGCCGGGCGGGTACCTACTTATAGGTATGGCCGGGCCTGGATGCCTGAGGTAGCGTCCGGGCGTTCGTGGATGCAGTTCTGCCTCTCCGGAGGTGTGCCATGGCGAGGTTCGGGGGATCGCTGACTGGCTTCAGGCTGGTTCGCCAAGTGGCGGTGGTCGGCGTCGCGGCAATGGCCTGCCTCGCGCGCGGCGCGTCGGCGCAGAGCGTCATCACGGGAACGGTCACGGATACCACCGGTGCGCTTCTGCCGGGCGTGACGGTGGAAGCCGGCAGCCCCGCGCTGATCGAACGGATCAGGGTGGATGTGACCAACAGGGAGGGGAGCTATCGAATCGTCGACGTGCGGCCGGGACCCTACAGCGTGACGTTCACGCTCCCCGGCTTCAGCACGCTTCGCCGGGACGGCATCGATCTCGTGAGCAACTTCACCGCCGACGTCAGCGTGCAGCTGTCGGTCGGTGGCGTCGAGGAGGGGACGTGATGAAGACGATGCGTGCGGCCGTGGCGCTGTGCGTTCCGGCTCTGATGGTCTGCCCGATCGCGGCGTGGAGCCAGTCGACAACGACGGGCGCCATAGCCGGCGTCGCCAGGGATGCAACCGGCGCCGTGTTGCCGGGTGTGACCGTCGAAGCGGCCAGTCCGGCTCTCATCGAGAAGGTGCGGACCGTCGTGACGGACGACGGCGGCGAATACAAGATCATCGATCTCCGTCCAGGGACCTACACGGTCACGTTCACCCTGTCCGGGTTCGGTACGTTCAGGCGGGAGGGGATCGAGCTGTCGGCGGGCTTCACTGCGGGTGTGAACGCCGACATGCGCGTGGGCGCCATCGAGGAAACGGTCACCGTGACGGGCGCCAGCCCGGTCGTCGACGTCCAGAACGTCCGCACGCAGACGCTGCTGTCGCGCGAGACGCTCGACACGCTGCCGACGGGCAAGACGGTGAGTGCCTTCGCGACGCTGACGCTGGGGACGGGTGGGTTCGATCGCCCGGTGTTCGACACCGGTGGAAGCAAGGCCGAGATGAACCTCGGGTTCGGGGTGCACGGCAGCAAGGCTGGCGACGGCCAGATCAACCAGGACGACATGCTGGCGACGAACAACAGCGGCTTCGCGGCCCGCCAGAACCAGATCAACCAGGCGGCCGTGCAGGAGATCGCCATCGAGACGCGCGGGATCTCCGCCGAGAGTCCGTATTCCGGCGTCCGGATCAACGTCGTCCCGAAGGAAGGTGGGAACGAGTTCTCGCTGTCGTTCAGCGTCAGCGGCACGGGCCCCGCCCTGCAGGGCTCGAACCTGACCGACGAGATCCGCTCCCGGGGCGTGAACGACCAGGGCAAGGTGCGCAAGGTCTACGACGGAGGCGTCGGGGTCGGCGGTCCGATCGCGCACGATCGGCTCTGGTTCTTCACGGCACACCGCTGGTGGGGGGCCTCGGAGTACAACGCGGGGCGCTACTTCAATGCGACGCCCCACACGCGGTTCTACACCCCGGATTTCGGTCGGCAGGCCTACAACGAGCAGATCAACAGGGACAATCAGGGCCGTTTCACGTGGCAGGTGTCGCAACGCAACAAGATCAGCGCGTTCACGAGCTACCAGGACAACTGCAGCTGCTACAAGGTGTCGCAGGCGCTCGACACGAATCGGTCGCCGGATGCCGGTCTTCACACGCGGTACGCCCCGCAGGTCCTGACGCAGGCGACGTGGAAGTGGCCGGCCACGAGCCGCCTGCTGGTCGAGGCCGGCACCACCTATCTGTACGCCGAGGCCCGAAGCATTCGGCCGGACGAGAGCAGCCCGACCGACATCGCGTACCACGAGCTGACGACAGGCTTCAAGTGGGGAGCGAAGGCGGAGGGCCTCGGGATCAACGACTACACGGGCAAGGCGCCCGGCCTGAACAACCAGGCCACGCAGCGGTTCGCGGTGTCGTACGTCACCGGCGCCCACGCCTTCAAGTCCGGCGTCACCCTGCTCCAGACGCTCGGTCAGAGCAGCGGCGAGCTGAACGACCCTCCGGTCCAGTACGGGCTCCGGAACGGGCTGCCGGCGCAGATCACGGAGTGGGCGTCGCCGTTCTTCAGCCGGAGCAGCACCCGGCAGTTGAGCCTCTTTGCGCAGGATCAGTGGACGGTCCGTCGCGTGACGCTCAACCTGGGGCTCCGGTTCGAGCACCGCGTGGGGACCGCGGAGGCCGTCCGCATCGAGGCCGGGATGTTCCGCGCCGCGGCCGACTTCCCGGAAGTGTCGGACATCCCGAACTGGAAGGACGTGTACCCGCGCGTCGGCGCCGCGTTCGACCTGTTCGGCGACGGCAAGACGGCCGTCAAGGGTTCGATCGGCCGCTTCGCGACGGGCGGCGTCAGCGCCGGCAACGCGCCCGTGTCGAGGATTGCCCAGAGCGCCACCCGAACCTGGAACGACGCCAACGCCAACTTCGTTCCCGACTGCCAGCTGACGAATCCCCAGGCGAACGGCGAGTGCGGCCGCATCAGCAATCTCAACCTCGGCAATCTCGTGCCGGGGACGACCTGGTCGGACGAGCTGGTCAAGGGATTCGGCGTCAGCCCGTACTCCTGGCAGGCGTCATTGAGCGTCCAGCACGAACTGGTCGAGAACGTCGCACTGAATGCGGGCTACTACCGCACGTGGTACGGAAACTTCCGGGCGACGGACAACCTGGCGGTCACCCCCGAGGACTACAGTCCGTACTGCATCACGGCACCGCGCGACGCTCGCCTGCCGGGGGGCGGCGGGAACCAGCTGTGCGGGTTGTACGACGTCAGTCCCGCTAGGTTCGGACAGGTCAACAATCTCATCGTCCCTGCGTCGCGGTTCGGCAGCCCCTCCGAGGTGTACAACGGGTTCGAAGTCGCCCTCAGCACGCGCTGGGGCGGGGGGCGGCTGCTGCAGGGCGGGGTGAGTCTTGGACGCACGGTCGAAGACAACTGCTACGTCGTCGATTCTCCGCAGCAGCAGCGGCCCGGATTCTGCGAGGTGGTGCTGCCGTGGTCCAGGACGGTCCAGACCAAGCTGGCCGGCATCTACCCGCTCCCCTGGGGCATGCAGGCGAGCGCGACCGTCCAGAACTTCCTGCCCATGAGCGTGTCGCTGTCGGGAACGAACATCGTGGCTGCGACGCTGGTCGTTCCCAACTCCCAGATCCAGGGTCTGGGGCGGTCGCTGGCATCGGGCGTGAACGGGACGGTGTCCGTTCCGCTGGTCCCGTCGAACACCGTCTTTCAGGAGCGGTTGACGCAGTTGGACCTGCGCCTGACCAAGAGCCTCCGGCTGGCGGGGGCGCGCGTGCAGGCCATGATCGACTGCTACAACGCGTTCAATACGTCCAACATCCTCGAGATGAACCAGTCGTACGGCGCCAACTGGTTGCGCCCGCTGACGCTTCTCGGAGGACGGCTCGTCAAGGTCGGCGCCCAGGTGGACTGGTAGGTCGGCGAGCGCGCGGCATGGACACGGCGGACCGGCAGCGGGCCGCCGGTCCGCCCGAGATGGATGGCGGTTCGCCGATCACAGCCGGATGATGCCGCGGCGGGCCGCCACGGTCACCGCAGCGCTCCGATCGGGCACGTGCAGGCGGACGAGGATGTTCTTCACGTGCGCTTTGACCGTTTCCTCGGTGATGCCGAGCTCGAGCGCGATATCGACGTTCCGGTAGCCCTTCGCGATCAGCGCGACCACTTCGATTTCTCTCCGTGTCAGCGTGCCCTGGGCCTCGCGGCCTTCGAGGAGCCTGGCAATATTGGGCGGCACCGCGGGAACCCCGGCATGGACGTCGCGCACGATCCGCAGGAGGTCGGCTGGCAGCATGTCTTTCAGGACGTAGGTGGCGGCGCCTGCGTTGAGCGCCTGAAACACCAGCTCGTCGCCCTCGTAGGCCGTGAGCACGATGATCCGGGCGTCGGCGGCTTCGCCCCGGATGGTTCGGATGGCTGCCAGGCCGCCGGCGACCGGCATCTGCAGGTCCATCAGCGTGATATCGGGCGCGTGCTGCCGGTACAGGGAGACGGCTTCTTCAGACGTCGAAGCCGACGCGACCAGCGTCATGTCCACCTGCCGGGTGATCATCAGCTCGATGCCGTCCCGGACGAGCGGGTGATCGTCGGCACAGAGCACACGGATTTTCGGCGTCACGGTTCGACCTCCGCGCCGGTCGCCGGCCCTGTCGGTTAGACGACCTCGATTTCGGTGCCCAGCTCCGGTTGACTCGCTACCGGCACCGTCGGCTGACGGCGCCGGCGACCAGGAAGCCAATCCAGAGGCTGCCGTCCCGGTCTGCCGCGACAGGCGCCGAGAGGGAGATCCAGACGGGCAGGGGCCGCGAACAGACCGACACGTGTAGTCCGTGCTGTCGTCATGGCTCTGCCCGGCAACGTGACGAGATGACGGCACATCATAGCAGGCCCGCCGCCGGCGCTGCCGCGGCCCGCCGGTCCGTCAGCCCCGGCGGTTCGCGGCCGGCGAGCCAGCCGCTCGGCGCCGGATCCCCGACGCCCGCCCGCCGTCCCGCGGGCCGGCCAGCTGAACAGTTTGAGATCACATGTTTGCCGTACTGGGCGTCAAGACGTAATCATCTCCCTCCACATGGGCATGTTTGGACCGCACTCCGGATATTTCATGATTGACGTCGAAGTGTTACTGTTCCGTGGTGGCTGGTCGCCTGCGTCGAGGTTCCGGACTGGTTCCATGAGTCTCAGGTTGTGGTGCATCGTGCTCCTGTGGTGCGCAGCCGGTCCTGTGCCCTCTCTGCGGGCGGGGACCGCAGCCGATCGGGCGCTGCTCGATCGCTACTGCGTCACCTGCCACAACAGCCGGGCGCGGACGGCCGGTCTGGCGCTGGACGCGCTCGACGGCTCGCAGCCGGGCGCGCAGGCCGAGACCTGGGAGAAGGTCGTGCGCAAGGTGCGCGGCGGCGTCATGCCCCCGCCCGGGCAGCCGCGTCCGGACACCGAAACGCTCCTCGCCTTCGTCGAGGCGCTCGAAGCCGGCCTCGACGCCGCCGCGGCGAAGAATCCCGACCCGGGCCGCGTCCCGACCTTCCATCGCCTGAACCGCGCGGAGTACATGAACGCGGTGCGCGACCTGCTGGCCGTGGAGATCGACGTTCACGGCCTGCTGCCGTCCGACGACGCGAGCTACGGCTTCGACAACATGGCGGGCGTGCTGGGGCTGAGTCCGGCGGTGCTCGAGCAGTACCTCGCCGTGGCCGGCCGCGTCACCCGCGCGGCGGTGAACCCGCCGCCGACGGCGGTGACGGAGACCTTCAAGGTGTCGCCGGAGCTGTCACAGAACGAGCGTGTCGCGGGGCTGCCGTTCGGCACGCGCGGCGGGTCGCTGTTCCGCTACACGTTCCCGCGCGACGGCGAGTACGTCATCAGGGTGCTGATGCTCTGCACGACGGAAACCGACGTGCCCTGCAACGGCGCGCTGGGCTTCTCGGAGCCGCACGAGCTGGAGATCACCGTCGACGGCGAACGCGTGTCGCTCTTCACGCTGGAGCCGGTCCAGCGTGACTACCGCGCCTCGGACGCGGGCGTGTCGCAGACCTACGGCTTCGAAACGCGGGTCGCGGTCGAGGCGGGCCCGCGGGACGTGGGCGTGACCTTTCTCAAGACGATCCCGTCGGTCGAATACGTGCGCAACGGCTACCGCCAGCGCTTCGAGCGGCCGTACCGCTTCAACGCGGACGTGATGTCGATCGCCATGCCGTTCGTGGAAACGGTCAGCATCACCGGGCCGTTCGAGGCGGGCGGCGCGGGTGACACGCCGAGCCGGCGGCGGATCTTCTCGTGCCGGCCGGCGCAGGACGCCGGGGGGTCGGCGTGCGCGCGCGACATCCTGGAGCGAATGGCCCGGCGCGCGTACCGGCGGCCGGCGACGGCCGGCGAGATCGACGAGCTCGTGGCGTTCTACGAGCAGGGGCGGCAGGAAGGCGGCGACTTCGACGCGGGCATCGAGATGGCGCTGCGCCGGATGCTCGTGAGCCTGAACTTCCTGTTCCGCGTCGAGCTCGATCCGCCCGCCGTGCAGGGGAAGGCTGGCGCGGTGTACCGCATCAGCGACGACGACCTGGCGTCGCGCCTGTCGTTCTTCCTGTGGAGCAGCATCCCCGATGACGAGCTGCTGGACCTGGCGGCGCGCGGCGAGCTGTCGAAGCCGGACGTGCTGGAGCGCCAGGTCCGCCGGATGGTGGCGGACCGCCGGGCGTTTGCGCTGGTCGAGAACTTCGCCGGGCAGTGGCTGCGCCTGCGGAATCTGGACGCGATCCGCCCGCTCGAAGCGTACTTCCCGGATTTCGACGAAGGGCTGCGCGACGCGCTCCGGCGCGAGACGGAGCTGTTCGTCGAGAGCGTCGTGCGCGACGACCGCAGCGTGATGGACCTGCTGACGGCGGACTACACGTTCCTCAACGAGCGGCTGGCGAAGCACTACGGCGTCCCGGGCGTCCAGGGCCCCGAGTTCCGGCGCGTGTCGCTGGCGGGCACGCCGCGCCGTGGCCTGCTGGGTCACGGCAGCGTGCTCACGGTCACGTCGCCGGCCAGCCGGACGTCGCCCGTGCAGCGCGGCAAGTGGATTCTCGAGAACGTGCTCGGGACGCCCCCGCCACCGCCGCCGCCGGACGTGCCACAGCTCCCGGAGCCGGCGGTCGGCAGCAAGGCCGAGGTCCTCTCGATGCGCGAGCGGATCGCGGAGCACCGGAAGAACCCGGTGTGTGCGGGTTGCCATTCGGTGATCGACCCGGTGGGCTTCGCCCTCGAGAACTACACCTGGGTGGGGCAGTGGCGCGACGTGGACGGCTCGTTCGACCCGATCGACGCCTCGGGCACGCTGCCGGACGGGACGACGTTCGGGGGCTTCGACGAGTTCCGCGCCGCGCTCGCGGCGCGACCGGATCGGTTCGTCACGACGTTCGTCGAGAAGCTCTTCACCTACGCGCTCGGCCGGGGGATCGAGCACACGGACATGCCGGCGGTGCGGAGCATCCGCCGGGCCGCGGCACGGAACGACTACCGGTTCTCGTCGGTGCTGCTGGGCATCGTGACCAGCGCACCGTTTCAGATGAGGAGATCGCAGTCATGAGGTTGACCCGCACGGCCCTTCACCGGCGGACGCTCCTGCGCGGTGCCGGCGCCACGCTCGCCCTGCCGCTGCTCGACGCCATGGTGCCGGCCCTCACGCCGGTGGCGAAGACGGCCGCGCGCGCGGTGCCGCGTCTCGGCTTCTTCTACATGCCGAACGGCGTCGCCCAGCGCTACTGGGAGCCGGAGGGTACGGGCGGCGGGGACTTCACCTTCTCGCCGATTCTCAAGTCCCTGGAGCCGTTCCGCGAGCGCGTCGTCGTTCTCTCGGGGCTGGCGAACCCGGCCGCCATCTCGACGACGCAGGGGTCGGGGCCGCACACGCGGGCGCACGCGGTGTGGCTGAACGGCGTGACGCCGAAGTGGACGGAAGGCGCCGACTTCCGGTCGGGCAAGACGATCGACCAGTTCGCCGCCGACGAGCTGGGCGCGGACACGCCGCTCCGGTCGCTCGAGATCGCGCTCGAGCCGAACTACATGATCGGGAGCTGCGAGCTGGGCTACAGCTGCGTCTACATCAACAGCACCTCCTGGCGGTCGCCGACCATGCCGCTGCCGATGGAGAACAACCCGCGGGTGGTGTTCGAGCGGCTGTTCGGCGACGGCGGGACGGTGGAGGCGCAGCGCGCGCGGCTGCGGCAGAACCGGAGCATCCTCGACGCGGTGAAGGAGGAGGCGGCGGCGCTCGACCGGAAGCTGGGTGCGGGCGATCGCGCGACGCTGGACCAGTACCTCGGCGCCATTCGCGACGTGGAGCGGCGCATCGAGGCCACCGAACGGCAGCGCGAGACGACGCCGCTGCCCGACCTGGAACGCCCACTGGGCATCCCGTCCACGTTCGACGAGCACGCGAAGCTGATGATGGACCTGCAGCTGCTCGCCTGGCGGGCGGACATCACGCGCGTGGCCACGTTCCAGATCGGCCGCGAGCAGAGCAACCGCACCTATCCGGAGGTCGGCTGCCCCGAGGGGCACCACGACCAGTCGCACCGGGGCGACGCCGAGAACCTGCTCATCTACTCGAAGGTGAACGCGTACCACATGATGCTGTTCGCGCGGTTCGTGGAGCAGATGCGCGACACACCCGACGGCGACGGCTCGCTGCTGGATCACTCGATGGTGCTGATCGGCAGCGGCATGGGCGACGGTGCGCGGCACAGCCCGATGGACCTGCCGCTGGTGCTCGTGGGCGGCGCCAACGGGCGTCTCGAAGGCAACCGCCACCTGGTGTACCCGCCGCGCACGGTCCCGATGATGAACCTGGGCCTGAGCATGCTCGACAAGGTGGGCGTGAAGGTGGATGAGATTGGCGACAGCACGGGGCGGCTCACGGACCTGTAGCGCCCGGCTGCAGCTGGCCTAAGGAGACTCGGAGAACCCATGCGTCAGAGACACCTGATCGTGGTCGCCGCCATGCTGGCGTTCGTGGCGATTGGCGGCCTGCACGCCACGACGCCGGAGCCGCCGGTCGTGCAGGCGGCGCGTGATGGTGATCTCGAGGCGCTCCGTGCCATCGTCCAGCGGGGCGACGGCGTGGCGGACCGGACACCCGATGGCACGACGGCCCTGCACTGGGCGGCGTCGCGCGGCGACCTGGACGCCGTCATCGTGCTGCTGGCTGCGGGCGTCGATGCGCGGGCGGCCAACCGGTACGGCGTCCGGCCGCTGTCGCTCGCGGCGGCCAGCGGCAGTGGGGAGGTCATCGATCGCCTGCTGGCTGCGGGCGCCAGGGTGGACGACGAGCTGGCGGGTGGCGAGACACCGCTGATGACGGCGGCCCGGAGCGGCAGTGTCGCAGCGGTGAAGGTGCTGCTGGCTCGCGGCGCCGACCCGAACGCGCGCGAGGCGACACGAGGCCAGACGGCGCTGATGTGGGCGGCGGCCGAGGGGCACGGCGGCGTCGTGCGCGCGCTGGTCGAAGGCGGCGCCGACGTGGCGGCGCGCTCGCGCGAGGTCGACTTCCGCAGCTACACGCCGATGCGCGGCGGCTCGGCGATCGGCGACGTGGCGACCGGCGTGACGATCGAGTTCTCGCCGCTGATGTTCGCGGTTCGTGCGGGCGCCCGGGACGGGGTGGCCGCGCTGATCGATCTCGGCGCCAACGTCAACGAGACACTGCCCGACGGGACGAGCGCGCTCGTGGTGGCCGCCATCAACGCGAACTGGGACGTGGGCCTGCTGCTGCTCGAGCGCGGTGCCGACCCGAACGCGATGGCGCAGGGATGGAATGCGCTGCACCAGGTGGCGCGCACGCGCACCTACAACCTGGGCAACGTGCCGCATCCCCTGGCGGATGGCTCGGTGTCGAGCCTCGCCTTCGCGCAGGCGCTCGTCGATCGGGGCGTGGACACCGACGCGCAGATGACCGGGGAGATTCGCAACGACGGCTACCGCTTCAACATGAGCCGCATCGGCGCCACGGCGTTCCTGATTGCGGCCAAGGGGGCGGATGCGCCGATGATGCGGCTGCTGGCGGCTGCCGGCGCGGATGCCGGGATCGCGAACGAGGACGGCACGACTGCGCTGATGGCGGCGGCCGGTGTGGACCTCGACTTCCTCGGCGAGGACACCGGCACGCACGAGGATGCCTTCGAGGCGCTGAAGGTGGCGCTGGAGCACCCGCACGACGTGAACGCGGCCAACGCCAGCGGCGACACGCCGCTGCACGGCGCCGCGCGCCGGGGCGCCATCCCGATCGTCGAGGAGCTGATCGCCCGCGGCGCCAGGCTCGACGTGACGAACAGGCGCGGGTGGACGCCGCTCACCGTGGCGCTGGGCCGCAAGAACGGCCGCCCCCTGTTCCTCAACGAGCAGCGTCAGTTCGCCGCCGCCGAGGTCATCCGTCGCGCGATGATCGAGCGCGGCATCGCGATCGAGGAAGACGCCGAGGCACTGGAACTGCTGAACCTGGCCAGCAGGTAAGGGCCCTGGCCGGAATAGGGTTGCCGACTCCCGGGCGGCGAGGCGCCCGGATCGCTAGGCGCGAGGAGAGAGCAGGCCGGGTGCCTGTGACCGACGAGCAACGCCGCGAGGCGGGATGCATCGTGGGCCGAGATGGCAACCTTATTCCGGCCAGGGCCCTAACTCGCCGCAGCGCGGACCGCGCGAAGGCGGGCGGTCCCTGATACAGTCCCGAGGATGGCGGTCGCGGACACCACCCTCGCCGAGATCTTCGGCTACCTCGCGGCCTTCCTGACAACGACGGCGTTCGTGCCGCAGGTGCTGCGCACCTGGCGGACCCGGTCGGCCGGCGATTTGTCCCTGCGGATGCTCGTCATCTTCACCAGCGGAATCGCGCTGTGGCTGGTCTACGGGGTGCTGATCCGCTCGGCGCCGGTGGTCGCGGCCAACGTCTGCACGCTGGTGCTCAACGGCGTGCTCATCTGGCTTCGCCTGCGCTACGGCAGCGCACGGCCCGCCGTGGATCTCCGGTGAGACGACTGCTCGCCGTCGCGGTGACGGCGGCGATGTGGTCCGCCTGCGGAGGGCCGGAGCAGGCGGGTGTGACGCAGGTGGACGTGGACGAGGATGCGGCCCTCGCGCGCACGTTGACGTCGTACGCGGTGGAGTTCCTCCGCCGCAACCCGTCTGTCAACAGCTGGCTCGGCGGGGCCGGACTCGACCAGTCGCTGCGGGCCGTGGACGGGCGGCTGCGTGACCACTCGCCGGCCTCGTTGATCCAGGAAGACCAGTGGCTGGACGACGTCTCC
>VFZH01000020.1 GCA_016871255.1 Acidimicrobiia bacterium
CTTCATGCCGGGGCTCCGGCAGACGCCGCATCCCCACGGCGTGGACGCGGGGAGGCGGCACGGCCCGCTCCGGGCGCCAGGGCCGAGGCCAGCGGCGAGGTCCGATGCGCGCGCAGCGTGAGCACGAGCGACGTGCCGAGGACCAGCGCGCCGTTTGCGACGTGCGCCGAGTTGATGACGAACTGCTTCTCGGTCCAGATCACCCACGCCCCGAGCGCCACCTGGGCAACGAGCGCTGCCAGGAGCAGCAGCGCGGGACGCAACAGCTCACCGCGCCGGCGGTGGTGTGCGAACACATGTCCCGCCGCGGCCGCGATCAACAGCGTCACGACCACGGCGCCGACGCGGTGCGCGAAGTGCACGGCGATGGCACCGTCCCATAGCGGAGGGACCAGTCCCCCGAACACCAGCGGGAAGTCGGGGATGGCGAGGCCGGCGTCCGTGTGACGCATCGTCGCGCCCACCAGGATCTGCAGGTAGATGACGAGCGTCGTGGCGATCGCCACGCGCTGGAGCACGCGATCGGACGGCATGGCGTCCGCAGAGCCGGGCGCCCGGTAGCCCGCGATCCACCCCCTGGACGTCACGAGGGCGATGGTGACGGTGAGGCAGAAGACGAGTTGTGCCAGGCCGGCGTGCGAGATCGAAATCGGCTCCGGCAGGAAGTACAGCACCGTGATGCCGCCGAGGATGCCCTGTGTGATCACGGCCGCCAGCGCCAGGTACCCGAGCCGCCTCACGGCCCGGCGCGGCTCAGCTAGGCGCAGCCAGACGGCCAGCACCACGATCAGCATGCCGACCGTGCTGGCGATGAGGCGATGGCCGTGCTCGTAGAAGATGCCGCCGACCATCTTGTCGAGCGGGAACGTGAACATCGACCACCCGTACGTCGTCGGCCAGTCGGGCACGGCGAGCCCCGACCCGGTGCTCGTCACCAGGCCCCCCGCGAAGATCAGGATGAGGGTCGACAGGACGACGAGACGGGCGAAGAGGTTCAACATCCCGGGGGGTGGTCGGGACGCGCCGTCCGGTGCCGGGCGGCGCGTCCGCAGGGTGCGTCGCGCTAGGACGCCATCTTGAAGGTGAAGTCGGCCGCTTTCGACTCGCTCGCGCCCACGGTCACTTCCATCGTCTGCGCGCCGAGCCGCTCGTGCCAGGCCTCGAACGTGTAGGTGCCCGGAGGAAGACCCGAGATCTCGAAGGAGCCGTCTGGACCGGTCACTGCGAAGAAGGGGTGATCCAGCACCGCCACGTAGGCGTTCATCCACCCGTGCACGTCGCACTTGAAGGGCACCATCACCTCACGCGCCGTGAACGTGTGGTTGAACTTCATGCCCTGGATCGGCTGGCCGGTGTTGAACTCCTGGTTGATCTCGGGCAGGGCGTGGATGTTGTGCAGCGTGGGATCGTCGTTCAGGATCTCGAGCGGCTGTCCGACCTGGATCCCGAAGACGTGCGGCGAGTACTTGCAGCCCTTCTGCGTCATGTGGACCGGCGTCGTGGGCGCCGGGAACGTGTGACCGCTGAGGCCGTCCTTCAGATAGACCAGGACGTTCCCGAGCGTGCCGCTGTCACCCACCACGAACGTATCCGTCGTGGCGCCCTTGTTCTCGCGCGCGCACACCGGGTCGGCGTTCATCCGGATCACTTCCGGTGCCGGGGCTGTCCCATCGAGCGTGATCGTGCCCGTGAGCGTGGCCGCGGTGGCCGGATCGAACGAGGGAGCGGCCGGGGCAGCCGGTGCGGCCGTCGAGGACGGAGCCTCGGAGCCACCGCCGCAGGCGGCGGTCGTGAGCGCGAGTGCGAGCATGGAAACCGTGAAACCCTTCAACGGACGTGGTGACATCGAGCTTCTCCTGACACGGCTGACGGACGGGTTGAACGGACCTCGAAACCGATCATAAATACCACAGAATCAGGTTGTTGCACAGATCGGGCGGTCGCCGGGGGCGGTCTACGGCCGGCTGCCGCCCGGCGCGCCGCCGGCCTCCGCGATCTTCCGCAGGATGCGGTCCTGCATCCACTTCGGGTCCCACCACTCCACCGGGTTCACGGCGTAGCCGTTGACCAGCATCGTGAAGTGCAGGTGGTCCCCACCGGCGAGTCCGGTCATGCCGCTGCGCCCGAGCACCTGGCCCTTCTCGACCTCGGCGCCGGCCGTGACGTCGATCGACGACAGGTGCGCGTAGAGCGACTGCACGCCGAGTCCGTGGTCCAGGATGACGCAGTTGCCGTAGATGCCCAGGTAGGCGGCGAAGACCACCCGCCCGCGCTCGGCGGCGGTTACAGCCACGTTGGCCGTGACGGCGAGGTCGAACCCGAGGTGTACCTGCCGGTCGACTTCGCGGCCGTCGTAGAAGTACGTCCGGTGGTCGGCGAAGCGCGATTCCACCTGTGAGTTGCCCAACTGGTTGAACGCGCCTTTCCAGAGCATGGCGGGAGCCGTGTCCCCGGCCAGCTCGCGAATCGTGTCCGCGTTCCGCCGACGGAGGTCGCCGTTCACGGCCAGGTACGTGTCCAGCAGGTCGTCCGGCGCCGTGGAGAGGTCGAGGCCGGGCGTGTTCGAGACGATCTCCGGGAGGACCCGCGCGAAGAAGCTGTCGTCCACGGTGATGCGGCTCCTGGCGAACGGCTTCGGGAACGCTTCGTGGCCGACGGCCGTGGCGGCCTCGTTGCCCGCCTCGTCCCTGGCGAACACGGAGATGGGTGTCGTCAGATCCTGGTCATAGGCCAGCGCGAACACGGCGACGCGGAGCGCGGGGTCTCCCTGAATCCCGGCACCGGACGCGGGGAACCCGGGGAACTCGATGTCGCCGACCTTCACGCCCGACGTGACGTCTTCCGGCGTCGCCCGGTAGGCGACGAACTCGGCGCCACCCAGGTTCACGTAGTGCTTCGTCGACAGCACCGAGACGCGCGGCGGCTCCAGCCGGACCTCGATGTCCTTTTCCACCGACGAGGTGGCCTGCCGCAGGCCGTACATCACCGGACGTGATGCGCGGACCACGATCCGTGCCGGCCCAGAGGCCAGCTCGGGGATCGCCACCTTGCCGATCGGCTGCGACAGCGACACGCGGTCGGCGCTCTCCTGCGTCAGCGCCGTGCCTGCCGCCGCTGTCATCGACGCGACCGTGAAGCGCCGGTCGCCCTGTTCCACCGCCACGTCCAGGTCGCTGAGATCGCCGCCCGGCGTCTCCACCGTGACCTGCAGTGTCGTCGCCTGCCCGACGAAGCGCTCGGGCTGGACGATCGTGATCGCCGGGCCTTCGGCGCGGCCGCCCCAGAACCACGCACCGCCGAGGGCGATGCCCGCGATGAGGATCAGCAGCAGGAGGAATCGGATGAGTGTGCGCATGAAGCGGGAGTGGCCTCAGTCCTGCACGAAACCGTGCTGATCGTACTGCCTTTGCGGGGGGCCGAGCCCCTTGTACAGGAAGCGCTGGACGCGGTTGCCGGTCAGGCTCTCGCCCACGTAGACGTTGTTGTGGCTGTCCACGCCGATGGCGTGGGCGATGGTGAACTGGCCGCCGACTTCAGCACCCACACGTGGTCGTCGCCATCCACGTCGAGGCCGGCGACGTTGCCCATGGCCCAGTTGTTCGGCAGCGGCAGCTGCGGCCAGTGCGGGTCCCACTCGTAGATCGGGACCAGGTCCGTGCCCGCGTGCTTCGCTGCGGGGGGCTCGCCGGAGGTCTCCGGCGCCGAGGGGGCGTTGCAGCCGAGCGCAAGCGCTGCCGCGGCGAGAAGCACGCCGTATCGCGCGATCGGCATCCTGGCCCCGGCCGGCTACTTCAGCTTCAGGCTACCGCCCAGCGGAATCGCCTCCGTGGTCGTGTTGGCGGCGAAGAGCCAGCGGCCGTTCCGCTTCACGAACACCTGCATCGCCAGGAGCTTCGCTTCGACGGCCGGGCTGTTCTTCCCCTTGTACCGGAAGTTGCCCACCAGCACCGCCGTGTCGCCGTGGATGCGGACGTCGGTCACGTCCACCTGCAGCACGTCCCATCCGCAGTTCTGCCCTTCGAGCGACTTCAGGAATTCGGCCTTGCCCTTGTGCATGAAGCCGACCGAGAACACGTACAGCAGGTCGTCGGTGACGAGGCCGGCCATCTCCTGTTCGTTGCAGGTGCGATAGACGTCGTAGAAGTGCTTCTGCGCTGCCAGCACCTCGTCCCTGGCGCTGCTGCCCGACTGGGCCGACGTCGTCGCTCCGCACAGTGCGAGGAGGACCGCGCCGATGACGATCCGTTTCATGTCCATCTCCCTTCGATGCCGGATGCCGCGAGAAAGGGCCGCACGAGCGCGCAGCCGGACGAGGTGCCGTCTGCTGCGTGCTCGTGCGGCGGGCGTCTGCTACTGCACGGCGTCGAGTCGCATCGTGCCGTCCTCGTTCCACCGGGCACGGTACTCTCTGAGCTTCTCGATCGGCATCGGCACGCCGTGAATCGGGACGAGCGTCTTCACCGCCAGGTTCCGCCGCTCGAGCTCGGCGAGGAAGTTGTCGGCCCACACAAGGTTGAACCCCGCGATGACGCCCGTCTTCATCGACGCGGGCCAGATGTCCGGCGCGGGCCGGCTGGGCCCCGGGTCCATGTTGTACATGTCCGCGTCCACCACGATCGCGTGGTCGGGGAAGTGGGCGAACAGCATGTGGTCGGCGTGGACGTTCGTCGGGAAGTGGTAGATGTCCATCGTCTGCGTGCCGTCCTGCCACCGCAGGTGGTCGCCCGCCGCTTCGATCGGCTTCGGCTCGACAGGGTTCTTGGCCAGGTAGTCGGGGTTGCTGGCGAAGGGGCGGCGGATGATGTCGTTCCAGAAGTCCACGGTCGACTCGTGGACCACCAGCGCGAGGCCCTGGGCCACCGCCGCACGTGCGCCGCCGGCGTGGTCGGAGTGGGCGTGGGTGACGACCATCTTCGTCACGGGCTTCGCCGTCGTTTCGCGCGCCTTGGCGATGACTTCCAGCGTCCGGGTTTCGCCCTGGATCGGCTCGATCAGCACCGCGTGATCGGCGAACTCGACGAGCACGCTGTTGTACTGGAACCCGCCGGAGGCTTCCAGGCCGCCGAGGTGGTGGACCCCTTGCGCCAGCTGGGTGACCACCACGGGCGGACGCGTGCCCCCGCCGCCACCCCCGCCGCCGCCCGCAGGTGCCGCAGCGGCCGTGACCGACTCCGGTGCGGCGAGGCTGCTGAGGTCGGCGTCCAGCGTGTGGGACGCTGCGTTGATCTCGCGCAGCAGGAAGTCGTACTCGTCGTCGATCGTCGTCCGGTACACCTTCGGCAGCATCACGCCGTCCACCGCTTCGTAGTCCGAGAACGAGGTGGTCACCGCCACGTCGCCGAGGATGCCGTTGAACGTCATGTTCGAGACCGACAGCGGCAGCTTCGTGGTGCGGTCCACCGCCAGCGTGATCGTGTTCCCGCTCGTGGTCGTGATGTCCACCACGTCCGCGCTGCCGTCCTGGCGCACGGGGCTGATCGTCGCGCCCTCGGCGAGCGCCGCGCGGACGGCGGTGATCGGATGGCGGAGCATCTCGATCTGCCGGTCGGCCGCGCCGCCGGACGGCCGCGCGGTGCCGTCGGCTCCGACGTTGTAGGCCACGCCGCCGTCGATCGCCTGGTGGACCGGGCCGGGCTCCGGGAGCACGAACGTGAACTGCCGCTCGGTGCTGTACTGGATCGACATGCGATTCGCGGCGAGATCGATCGCCTGCCGGTAGCCGCGTACCGACGACAGGCTCATCTTCCCGTCAGCGCCAAGGCTCTGCGTGAGCGCGCCAGCGCTGCCTTCGCCCTCGATGGTGATCGTCTGGAGCGCGAGGATCCGGTCCTTGCCGCCCAGTGCCTCCGCGGCGTCGTCGATGAGCCGAATTTCCGGCGGTCCCGAGGCGCAGGCGCCGAACAGGAGCAGGACCGCGAATGAGAGCCGTTCTATCCTCACGGTGACATCCTTTCGAGTTGAGCACGCCGCGGGCTGACCGGCGCGCAGGCCTTGGAATTCTACTGCCGACAGCCCTCCGGTGGTGCCGGGTCCGAGGCGGGGGCTGGGGAACGGTCGGAGCGGGTGCGTGCAGCGATCGGGGGGAGCCGCCAGGCGGCCCCCCCCGGCCGGATCTCAGAAGATCGCCGTGAGGTTGAGCAGCGATCCCGTGCCGCCCCGGACCGCGTCCGGGGCGCCGGTCACCATGAAGGTCCACCGGTTCAGCTTCGCCGCCACCTGCGCCACCTCCTCCAGGTTCATGGCGTCGACCACGTAGCCGCCGATCGTCACGATGAAGAGCGAGTGCACCGGCATGCCCCGCACGTTGCCCTGTACTTCCTTCGGGACGCCCGACGGGCGCACGTCGTTCGAAACGTCGGCCGCGATCAGGGCGACGTCACGCTCGCGCAGCCAGGGCACCGTCGAGATGTGGTAGCCCGCCTCGCCGGGTTCGGGATCGGCAGGGATCAGGTTCCAGGGCGCCACCTTCTCACGGCGTTCCCAGCGGCCCGTGCGCAGGAAGATCGCGTCGCCCGGCTGTACCTTGAAGCCCGCCTTCTTCTCCCAGGCCTCGAAGTCCTCCGGGTAGACCGGCGTGCCCGGCTCGAGGTAGGGGACGCCCCTGAGCCGCGGGATGTCCATCAGGACGCCGCGCGTCGTGAAGCCCGCAATGTTCTTCAGGATGTCCGCCTTCGAGCAGCCGCCGTACGCCGCGCGGTCCTTGAAGTCGAAGCCGTTGTAGATCTTCCCCTTGTAGTCGAACTGGCAGACCGCATCGACGTGGCTGTGCGTGGTGCTGTGGAAGCTGATCGTGTACTTGGTGCCGTTGTTCTCCATCAGGAACGGCCCGAGGCCCGCGCCCGGCTCGTTGGGCGTGTCGGCGGCCTTCTCCGTGATGAGCGGATGGGCGAGCGACACGGTGATGCCTTCCTTCACGAGCGCGGCCGCCTGCCGCACCTTCTCCGGTGTGACGAGGTTCCAGGTGCCCAGCTCGTCGTCTGCACCCCAGCGGCCCCAGTTCGAGACCTTCTTCTGCAGCGCCTCGAACTCTGCGACCGATTGGGGCGCCCGTTCGGCGTTGCCGCCAGACCGCACCTGGGCCTGCAGGGTCCAGGTCGTCGAGAACCAGCCGAGGGCGGCGAGCGCCGCCGCGGCCGTGAATGCCTTGAGTCTCATCTGTGCTTCTCCCTGTCGGACGTCAACGGACGGCCGGCTGCGAACGCTGTACCGAGGACCACCCACCCGGTGGACCAGGTGCGACGAGGCGAGTCTACGGCAAGACAGGCCTGGCCGCCGAACGGTCCGCCGGACGATGCGGGTGGATCTTACCCTACCGCCCGCCGGCGCCTTCACCCAGGGCGTCGATGGCCTGCACATGGACGAGGACCTGCATGTCGTGGTGGCCCGTGTGGGCGTGGAACAGGGTTCCCGTGACCACGGCCGGCCGGTGCAGGAGGTCGCGGTACCGCGTCCACAGCACGTCGCCGGTGAGCACGAGCTGCACGGTCCGCACGTCGCTCTCCGCGAGCGTAGCGGCCGTCTACGCTCTCGGCGAAATTGGTCTCCCCGCCAAGGAGGCGCTGAGAAAGGCCCCAGCCTCAAAGGACGAGCGTATCCGGCAACTGGCCGCGGAAAGACTCTCGAAGCTGGCTCGAGCCATGACCTCCTGAACTCGGCAGGTCGATACGAGCTGGGTCACCAGTCTGGCCTCGAAGTGCCCGACCACACGAAGGAGTCGCATCGAACGCCAGAGCGAACGCTCGCGCGAGTGATCGCGAATGAGGTCGAGGCGATTCGATACCTACTGGAGGCGGCCCGCAAATAGCCGCGACGATTGAACTTTTCTGGTACCGGTACGGGGATTCGAACCCCGGTCCCGTGGCTGAGAACCACGTGTCCTGACCCCTAGACGATACCGGCACTTCAAGGGGGGGCGAACGAACCCGATCGTAACCGATGGTCCCGGGGGAGTAAAGAATGGAGGCGTGGTCCACGTGCTTCGTGCCATCGATGCGCACTGCGGCGGGCAGCCGCTCCGGCTGGTCGTCGACGGGCTTCCCACGCCGGCCGGATCGACCATGCGTGCCCGGGAGCGCTGGATGGCGCGGCACGCCGACCGGCTGCGGCGCGCGCTGGTGCTGGAGCCGCGCGGCCATCCGGACATGACGGCGGCATGTCTGACCGAGCCGGAGCACTCGGGCTCGCACGCGGGGCTGCTCTTCATGCGCGCCGATGGCTATGTGGGCGTCTGCGGGCACGGGCTGATCGCGGTCGCGACGATCGCGCTCGAGCGCGGGCTCATCGTCCATGGCGAAACCGGCGGTCCTGACGTGCCGCTGGTGTTCGACACCTCGTCGGGCACGATCCACGCGCGGGCCGGGATGGCGTCTTCCGGCGGACGCGCGCGCGTGGAGACGGCGGCGTTCGCCGCGCCACCGTCCTTCGTCTCGAGGCCGGGGCTCGCGCTTCGGCATGGCCCGCGCGAGCTGCGCGTGGACGTCGCCTTCGGCGGGGCGTTCCACGCGATCCTGGATGCGGAAGCGGCGGGCCTGCCGGCCGATCTGTCCGCCCGAGGAGAGCTCCGCCGCGTGGCTGCGGGTGTGCTCGAGGCGCTCGCCGGCTCGCAGGCGGTCGAACACCCGGTGGACGCCGCGCTGTCGGGGCTGGACGGGGTCGTCTTCACGGCGCCGCCGCGCGATCCCGAGGCGCACCTGCGCACGCTGACCGTGTACGCGGACGGGACGGTGGACCGGTCACCGTCCGGCACGGGCACGGCTTCGGTGATGGCCGTGCTCGCGGCGATGGGGCTCTTGAACGAAGGCGATCCGTTCGTCTGCGAGGGCCCGATCGGGCTGCGCGCGCAGGGTCACGTCGTGGGGCGGACCCAGGTGGGAGAGGTTCAGGCCATCGTGCCGGAGATCCGGGGCTCGGCCTGGATCACCGGCGAGCACACGTTTCTCGTGGACGAGGACGATCCGCTGAAGGAGGGGGTGAGGGACTGATCTAGCCGGCGAGGCCGAGCTGCTGGCGGACCAGGCGATCGAGCAGTGCGGACAGCGACTCGCCGTCGAGTGCGAACCCGCCTCCGGCCCACGCCAGCTTGAAGCTGCGCGACATCGCCGACACCCAGATCTGCCGCACCGGCGCATTCGGGCTCACGACGAACTTCGCGGGTGCGGGTTCCTCGAACAGCACCTGCAGCACGCCGTTCTGCAGCTCGACCTCGAAGTCGTGCTCGTCGGCGAGCGGCAGCAGCGCCTTCTGCGCCGCCGCGAGCGCGTCGTCAGCCTTCACGCGGAATTCCTGGTCGGAGAGAGCGGACATCGATGATTCGTGACTGGGGATTGAAGATTGCAGCGGCGATCGACGATTGGCGATTGAGGCGTGACGCTCTGCGTTGGGTCTTGGGCTTCGGGATTCTCAGTTACCTTCCGAGGCAACGTAGGAGCGCCGGGCGCGGGCGGTGAGGCCGGGCTTCGTCATCTTCACCTCGAGCTTGTGCTCCCTGCCGTCCAGCACCTCCGGCGAGAAGCCGAGCACGTACTGGCTGTGCAGCTCCTGCGCCACGCGGGTGAAGGTCGGGCCGAGCTCGTCCGTCTTCTTCAGCTCGAAATAGCCGCCGCCGGTGTCGTCCGCCAGCCGGCGGAGGCCGCGGTCCGGGCGCGTGCGCTCGACGCGGACGCCGTTGAAGAACTCCGCCTCCAGGCCGATCGCGTAGACCATCACGTCGTGCTCGCGCGCCATGTCCAGCGTGTCGCCCATGTCGAGGCGGCTGGACGTGTCGTCGCCGTCGGTGAAGACCAGCACGACCTTGCGTCCTTCGATGCCCTGCAGCGCGATGATGCTCTCGCCGATGGCGTCGTAGAGGCGGGTGGGATTGCCGAACATCAGGTCGCCCAGCGCGCTGATCAGGCGATCGCGATCCGGGGTGAAGGTCCCGCTCAGCTGGATCTTGTCGTTGAACGCGCCTACCTGGGCGCGATCCTCCGGCAGCATCCGGATGAGGAACTGCTCGGCCGCCAGCTTCAGCCGATCCAGGTTGGCCGTCATGCTGGCGCTCGTGTCCAGCATCACGACGACCGTGAACGGGGTCACGTCGTTGCGGAAGACGGTGATCGCCTGCGGCTTCCCGTTGTCGAAGATCGAGAAATCGCTCTGCTGCAGGTTCGGGATGAGCCGCCGGCTGCTGTCCACGACCGTGGCCACCACCGGCACGATCCGGGTCCCGGAGCGGAAGGTCGGCTCCTGGGCGAGGGCCAACGCGCCACACGCCGCCACCGCGAGCGCCGTGACTCTGACCAGCATGCCCCTCAGCTTAACAACCCGGGCCCGGTGGCGCCAACGGCGGCCGCTCACGCGTCGAGCGTGTCGTTCCGAGCCCGAATGCCCGATGGGGCCGCCGAGCCGTGCTATTTTCGGGACGTCTGTGGCGGTATCGTGTCTGTCGCGACACACGACGATCGGGGCGCATGGGCGGGGGAGTGACATGAGGAGATGGCGTGCAATCGGCTCGGCTCTGGCGGTGCTGCTCGCCGTGCCGGCGGCGGCACAGAACCAGGCCCCCTCGAGCGAGGCGGCCCGCATCGGCGATCGCGTGGTGACCGTGTCGGAGCTGGATCAGGAGTGGCAGCGGTTCGATGCGGCGGCCAGGTCACAGGCCGAGCAGGCCGTCTACGACGGACGCCGGGCCGCGTTCGATCGGATGGTGGCGGCGCAGCTGATCGCGCAGGCGGCAGAGTCCAGGGGGTCAGCGAAGCGGAGTACCTGGCCGAGGAGATCGCGAAGCATCGCGCACCCGTGGCGCCGGCTGAGATCGAGGCCTTCTACACGCAGTACCAGGCGCAGATGCAGGGCAACTCGCTGGACACGATGCGCGAGACGATTCGCGGGTTCCTGGAGCAGGAGCGGGAGGCCGCGGCGCGCGACGCAGTCGTGGCCGCTCTGAAGGAAGACGGACCGCGTCTCGCGTTTGCGCTCGAGCCTCCACGGTTGGCCGTGGCGATCACGGCTCACGATCCGGTCCGCGGTCCTGCAGAGGCGCCTGTCACCCTGGTTGAGTTCTCGGACTACCAGTGTCCGTTCTGCGGGCGCGTCACGCCCACCCTGCGCCGGCTGCGGGAGACCTACGGCGAGCGGCTGCGGATCGTGTGGAAGGACTTCCCGCTCGACAATCACCCCAATGCGCAGAAGGCCGCGCAGGCCGCGTGGTGTGCAGGGGAGCAGGGCCGGTACTGGGAGTACCACGACCAGTTGTTCGCCAACCAGCCGTCGCTCGGCGACGAGGCACTGAAGGGTTACGCAGAGAAGGTCGGTCTCGATCCGGCCGCGTTCCGGGAGTGCTTCGAGTCGGGGCGGTACGAGGATCGCGTGAAGCAGGGGATGGCGGATGGGGTCGCCCTCGGCGTTGATTCCACCCCGACCGTCTTCATCAACGGCCGCCGCGTCACCGGCGCCCAGCCCTACGAAGCGTTCGCCAAAGTCGTCGAAGACGAACTCGATCGCGCCAAGTAGCCACTCCGGGGGTCAGACCCGGGTCTGACCCGGGTCTGACCCCGGTACGCAGTTGCTGCGTACCTGTGGAAGGGCTGAGGCTACGGCAGGAGCACGATCTTGCCGCGGGCGCCGGGGGCCATTACGAGGCGGTGCGCCTCGGCGGCCTCGGCGAGCGGTAGTTCCCGGCCGATCACGGGCGACAGCGCGCCGTTCTCGATGCCCGCGCGCAGGCCGGCGTGGATGCGCGTCAGATCGGCGGGCGTGGCGTTGAACAGCGTCATGCCGAGGATCGCGCCGTCCCTGCTCATGCACTTCCGCGGGTCGATCTCGACGCGCCCGCGGTTGCCGACGACCATCACGCGTCCGCCCTTCGCGATCGCCTCGAGGTCGCGGTCCAGGTTCACGTTGGCGAGCATCTCCAGCACGATGTCCACGCCACGTCCGCCGGTCAGCGCCTTCACCTCGTCGAGGTAGCCGGGATCGCGGTGGTCGAGCGCGGCGTGTGCGCCCTGCTCGCGCACCAGCGCGAGGCCTTCAGGTGTGCCGGCCGTCCCGATCACATGCAGGCCGTGCGCGCGGGCGATCTGTACCGCGGCCGTCCCGACGCCGCCGCTGGCGCCGTGGACGAGGATCGTGTCGCCGGCCTGGGCGTGCGCCCTGGTGAACAGCGCGCGCCAAGCCGTCGCGTACGGGACGCCGAGCGCGGCGCCCTGCGCAAACGATACACGCTCCGGCAGCGCGTGCACCCGGTCAGCCGCACACACCGCGAACTCTGCGCACCCGCCGCTCGTCGGGCCGATGCCGTCCGAGTACACGCGGTCGCCCGGCTTCCACGTGGCGACCTCGGGGCCGATCGCATCGACGACGCCGGCCAGATCCAGGCCGGGGGTGTACGGCAGCGCGGGCTTCACCGGGTACGTGCCGGTCCGGATATAGGTGTCAACCGGATTCACGCCGGCTGCGCGGACGCGCACGAGCACCTGCCCGGGGCCCGGCGTCACCGCCGCGACGTTCTCGAGGCGCAGCACCTCCGGTCCTCCGAACTGCCGCACGACGATCGCCTGCATACGACTCCTCCGCGCGTCCTTGACCCCTCACCGATCAGACAGTATCGTCGATTTCGGACCCCTGAGGCGGCGAGCCGGGTCCCGCGACCTGATGGCTCAAACCCTCGTGTTCGGTCCCGGCACCTTCCGCCGACTCGGCGAGATCGCGCGCGCGCTCGGCCTGCGCCGTCCGCTGCTCGTGTCCGACGAAGGGATCCTCGCCGCCGGGTACGTCGAGCAGGCGCATCGTCTGCTCGCGGATGCCGGCATGGCTGTGCACGAGTTCGACGACTTCTCGCCCAACCCGACGTCCGACATGGTCGAGGCCGGCCGGGCGTTCGCCGCGCCGCTCGACATCGACGGCATCATCGGGCTGGGCGGCGGCAGCTCGATGGACTGCGCCAAGGGGATCAACTTCGTGCTGACCAACGGCGGCACGATGGCGGACTACAGGGGCTACGGCAAGGCCTCGCGTCCGATGCTGCCGATGATCGCCGTACCGACGACGGCGGGCACGGGGAGTGAGGCGCAGTCGTTCGCGCTGATCACCGATCCGCGGACGCACGAGAAGATGGCGTGTGGTGACCCGAAGGCCAGTTTCGCCGCGGCGATCCTGGATCCGGAAACGACGGTCAGCCAGCCGCCCAACGTGACGGCCGCGACCGGCTACGACGCGATCGCCCACGCGGTCGAGACCTGGGTCACGACCAGGCGGACGCCGGTCTCCGAGCTGTTCTCACGGGAGGCGTGGGGGCTGCTGCGGGCCAACTACCCGCGCGTGCTGACGCACCCGGACGATCTCGACGCGCGCGGGGCGATGCTGATCGGTGCGCACTTCGCAGGCGCGGCCATCGAACGCTCGATGCTCGGCGCCACGCACGCCTGCGCCAACGGGCTGTCGGCCTGCTACGACACCGTGCACGGCGTGGCCATCGGCATGCTCCTCAGGCACGTCGTGTGCTGGAACGCGAACGGGTCCGAGGCGATCGCCGAGCGCTACCGGCAGCTCGACCCCGACCTTCCGGCCGTGCTCCGCCGGCTGGCCGAGCACGGCGGCATGCCCGAGGGGATCGGCGCGGCAGGCGGTCGCCGGGAGGACATGGACGCGCTCGTGAAGGTGGCGGCGGCACAGTGGACGGGCACGTTCAACCCGCGCCCGTTCGACGCGAAGGGCGCCCGCGAGATCTTCGATCGGGCCTGGTAGGCGGCGCGGGCCGGGCAACTGGTAAGGTTGAAGGACGACTGACGGAGACGGCAAGGGAGGCTTTCGATGTTCGCGAATCGACGCTTCGTCGTGCTGGCGGCCGTGGTGCTGTGCGCCGGGTGGAGCCTGTCCGCCGCCGGCCGGCCCGGCCAGGAGAGCCCGTCGGAGGGGCCCGGTCCCGATCGATGGCCGCAGTTCCGCGGTGGCCCGTCGCTCACCGGCGTGGCCACCTCCAGGGTGCCCGATACCCTCAAGGTGATCTGGTCTCACGAAGCGGGCGACGCGATCCTATCGTCGGCGGCCATCGCGGACGGCCGCGTCTACGTGGGCGTCGGGTCGGGGCACCTGCTCGCCCTGAATCTGTCCGACGGCAAGGAGGCCTGGAAGTACGCGACCGAAGAGCCGGTGGGTGAATCCTCGCCTGCGGTGGCAGACGGCCTGGTCTTCCTCGGGGATCTGTCGGGCGTGCTGCACGCCGTCCGCACGTCGGACGGCTCGCGGGTCTGGACGTTCGCGACCGGCGGCGAGATCAAGGCCTCGCCCATCGTTGTCGGCGATCGCGTCCTCATCGGGTCCTACGACGCGACGGTCTATTGCCTGTCGGTCAAGGATGGCTCGCTCATCTGGAAGGTCGAGACCGACAACTACGTCCACGCGACGCCTGCGGTGGCCAACGGGCTCTTGTACCTGACCGGGTGTGACGAGGTCTTCCACGCCATCCGGGTGTCGGACGGCAGGCAGATGTACACGATTCCGTTCGGAGCGAACACAGGCTCCTCGCCGGCCATGGCCGGGTCGCGCGCCTACTTCGGCACGTTTTCGAACGAAGTCATCGCCCTCGACGTGGAGTCCCGCGAGATCGTGTGGCGCTACGAACACCCCGACCGGCACTTCCCGTTCTACTCGTCGGCGGCCGTCGGCCGCGGCCTGGTCGTGGCGGGCGGTCGCGACAAGATGGTGCATGCCATCGACGCGGCGACCGGCAAGGCGCGGTGGACCTACATGACGCGCGGCCGCGTGGACTCGTCGCCCGTGATTGCCGGCAACCGCGTGTACGTCGGGTCGGCCGACGGACGGTTCTACGTGCTCGGCCTCGACGACGGCAAGGTGTTGTGGGAGTTCAACACCGGCGCGGGGTTGAGTGCCTCGCCCGCCGTTGCGGCAGGCCGCATTGTGATCGGCTCGGAAGACGGGCGGATCATCTGCTTCGGCTGATCCGAGGCGCCGAGAGCCGGTGACTGCGGCGCTCGCCGTCTACGCGCTCGGCGTGGCCGTCGGGCTGCTGTTCACCGACGCCCGGTGGCCCGCCCGGCTGGGGCTGGCGCTCGCCTGGCCGCTCGGGCCCCTGGCCTTCCTGCTGACCGTGACGCTGCTGCTGGCCGTGTCGGTGGTGGCGTTCCCGCTCGTCGCGGTCGCGGCCATCGGTGTCGCGCTGGTCGCCTGGCTGCTCCTGTAGTCCAGGCTCTCGCAGGGGCCGGCGTTCCTGGCCTGAGCGATGCCGAAGGCAGCCGGCCCTCGCCACGGCGCCGAAGGCGCGGAGGCGGGCCCGCTACTCCCGGGCCTGGGAGTAGTGCTCGATCAACCGGCGCTGTGCGTTGACCGGCTCGCTGCCGGAGAGCCCGGGACGCGAGTACGCGCCGTATCGATCAAGGATCATCGCGGCCTGCGTGTCGTCCAGGTACGCCTGGAGCACCACATCGCGGACGTGGCGGCGGAGGTCGGGGTCGAGCACCGGACAGAGCGTCTCGACTCGGCGATCCAGGTTGCGCTCCATCAGGTCCGCGCTGCCGATGTACAGCTCGTCGTTGCCGCCGTTGAGGAACCAGAACGCGCGCGAGTGTTCGAGGAAGCGGCCCACGATCGAACGGACGTGGATGTGTTCGCTGATGTCAGGGATCCCCGGTCTCAGGCAGCAGATGCCGCGCGCGATGATGTCGATGCGGACGCCGGCCTGCGAGGCACGGTACAGCACGCGGATCATCCGGTCGTCGGTGACGGCGTTCACCTTGATGATGATGTGCGCGGCCCGGCCCTGCTTCGCGTGCCCGGCCTCCCGCGTGATGAGCTCGGTGAGGCGCGTGCGCAGCCCGATCGGCGCCACCAGCAGGCGCCGGAACTCCCGCTGGTTCGAGTACCCGGTCAGGTGGTTGAACACCTCGGACACGTCCGCCACGATGTCGGGGTTGGCCGTGAAGAGGCCGATGTCCGTGTAGACCTTCGCCGTGGCCGCGTTGTAGTTGCCGGTGGCCGTGTGCACGTAGCGCTGGACGCCGTCCGGCTCCTGGCGGATGACGAGGCAGAGCTTCGCGTGCGTCTTGAGGCTCGCCCAGCCGTACACGACATGGACGCCGGCTTCCTCGAGCCGCCTCGCCCACACGATGTTGTTGCGCTCGTCGAACCGCGCCTTCAGCTCCACGAGCACGGCCACCTGCTTGCCCGACTCGGCCGCCTCGATCAGCAGATCGACCAGGGGCGAGTCGTGGCCGATCCGGTACAGCGTCATCTTGATCGCGATGACGTGCGGATCCTTGACGGCGGCCCGCACGAACCCCACGACCGGGCTGAACGAGTCGTACGGGTGGTGCACCAGCTGATCCTGGTAGCGCAGCTCCTCGAACAGCCCCTCCGCGTCTTCGTCCGATCGCCAGAGCGCGTGCGGGGAGAACGGCGGGTCCTTGAGCTGGGGCCGGTGCAGGCGGGTCAGCTCCATCCAGTCGGCAAAGCCGAGAGGATCGCTCGTGCGCAGCACGACGTCGTCGGTCGTCTCGAAGTTCTCGATGAGGATCTGCAGCACGCGCGAGGGCATGTCCGCCTGCACGCGCAGGAGCGAGAGCGCGCCGCGGCGGAGCTGTTTCAGGCTGCGATCGACCGTCTCCAGCAGGTCGTCGGCTTCGTCCTCTTCGACTTCGAGATCCGCGTCTCGGATCAGGCGGAACAGGTGCGCGCGCTTGATCTCCACCCCGTGAAACAGCTCGTGCAGGTTGTCGCGAATCACGTCCTCGATCAGTACGAACGTCTGGCCGGGGAGCGGGCTCAGCGACTCGGGAATCGGCATGAAGCGCGGGAGGACGTCCGGCACCTTCACGCGCGCGAACTTGGTCCGGCCGCCGTGCCGCACGACGACCGCGAAGTTCTTGCTCCGGTTCGACATGAAGGGGAACGGGTGCCCTGGATCGAAGGCCAGCGGGGTCAGCACCGGGCTGATGTCGCGGGCGAAGCGGCCCGCCAGGTGTTCGCGGAGTCCGGGCGTCCACGCGTCCCGGTCCAGCACGTGAACCCCCTCCTCGGCGAGCTGCCGCCGGAGGTCGCGCCAGACCGACGCCATCCCCTCGAACATCTTCGACGCCCGCGTTCGCACGGCCGCCAGCTGCTCGTCGGTGCTCATGCCGTCCGGCGCGATGTCTTCCACGCCCGCCTTGAGCTTCTTGGACGTGGTGGCCACCCGGATCATGAAGAACTCGTCGAGGTTGCTCCCGACGATCGCCAGGAACTTCACCCGCTCCAGCAGCGGGTGCAGCGGATCGCGGGCCTGCTCGAGCACGCGCTCGTTGAACTCCAGCCAGCTCAGCTCCCGGTTGATGTACAGCGCCGGGTTCTTCAGATCTTCCGGGTCGAACGTCGGCTGTGGCGGGGGTACGCGGCGCAGAACCGACCGGCTTCCTGCCCGACCTGATCCCCTGGGGCGTTCGCCCCCGGAGTCAGCGCTCGCGGTCTCGGGTGATTGGTCCATGGGAAAGCCGCGATCCTATCAGACCCGTGTAAACACCAGCCCGGACTGGAGATCCACCCGGAGATCCACGGGGTCAGACCCGGGTCTGACCCCGAGACGGCCGGTAAACCACAAGGAATGGTGGTGACGTGATCTGCCGGGGCCTTCTCTGGTAGTAATGGTCGCGCTTCGCGTGTGACGGACTATTCGGGGTCTGACCCGGGTCTGACCCGGGTCAGACCCCTGGATGGGACGATTAGCTCGACTTCTGGCGGCGCCCGATGACCCACAGGTGGTCAGCGGTCCGGAGGAAGATCTGGCCGTCGGAGATGGCGGGCGAGCTGAGCGTGTACTCGCCGAGATCGTTCTCGGCCAGGACCCTGAACGCGGGGCCGGCCTCGAACACGCTCGTCACGCCGTCCTCGCTGGTCACGTAGATCCGGCCGCCGGCCAGCACGGGTGATGAGCTGTACGTGCCTGACGCCAGTCGCCGAGGGCCGTACACCGGCTCCCCGGTCCGCGCGTCCAGGCACCAGACGACTCCGTTGTCCCGCACGACATACACCCGCGTCCCGTCGCTGACCGGCGTCGGCACGTCCGGTCCGTTGTCGGTCGACCATACCCGGTGCGTGCGGGTAACGTCCCCGCGCCCGCCGTGGCGAATCGCCAGCATCGGCCGCTCGCGCGTCGGCGCCACGATGAGGTCGCCCACCACGACGGGAGACGCCACGATCCGGTAGCTCCCGTTGTCGCGGGGATTCAACCCGCCTGCCCGCCAAAGTTCCCGCCCGGTGGCAGGGTCGTGCCCGGTGACGACATCACCTCCCGTAACCACGATCTCGCGGCGAGTGCCGATCCGGACGAGGGCCGGCGTCGTGTACGCGTCGGGCGACTCGCGACGGGCATTCGTCGGCCGCTCCACCCGCCACGCGGTCCGTCCCGTCGTGCCGTCGATCTTGAGGACGTAGGAGGGGTCGTCGGTCAACATCCCATGCAGCACCTGCACGTACAGCACACCCTCGTGCAGCAACGGCGACGAGGCGTAACCCCACTGCAAGCCGAACGCGCCGTAGTCGGCCTGGATGTCCCGTGACCACAGCTCGCGCCCCGAGTAGTCGAACGCCGCCAGCCTGCCGGTACCCGTCATCACCCACACCCGGCGGCCGTCGGTCACCGGCGATGGGGACGACATGTTCTGCTTCCGCTCGCGGCGGTTGCCGACCCCGAGGGGGCGCTTCCACACGACGGCACCCGTGTCACGGTTCACGGCCCACAGCGCCAGCGCGCTGCCGTCCGCGACGCTCAGGAAGACGTGGTCGCCCCACACGATCGGAGTGGCACCGCTCCAGCTCGGCAGCGCCAGCTTCCAGGTGACGTTGGTTCGCGTGTCCCAGCTGGTGGGCACGCCGCGCTCGTCGGTCGTGCCATCCAGGGCTGGCCCCCGCCACTGTGGCCAGTTCGCTGCGCCGGTCGTGGCAGCGAACGCGCAGGCGGCAAGGAGCGTGGCAAGCAGTGGTCTCACGGGTCTCCAGTCACGGAAGGACGGCTCGCCGTATTGTCGCAGAGAGGATGCGGTACGCGATGCGCGGCCCAGGGTGCTCCCGGAGAGCGACGCTCGTGTGGGCAGAAGCGGCCGGAGAAGAACCGGGCGGCACGACGCCGCCGCGAGCGCGCGGTGGAACCGGCCGGTCCCACCGCGCCCGTGACTTCCGGGATCAGAGCAGCGCGAGCACGGCGGCGATCAACGCCGCCGCATCCGCAGGACTGATGCTCTTGCCCGTCTGCGCGTGCACCTGGTTGATGAAAGCCCGTGCGGCTCCCGATGCGGCCTGCTGATTGCCGCGTGCGAGCGCCGCTTCGATCTGGTCAATCTTCGAGATCAGCGCCTTGGCGATTCCGGGCTTGGAGACGGAGGCCGTCACAGCCGCCCGGAGCGCCGCAATCGGGTCGGTGGCGTCATTCGGGTCACACGCAGCGCCCAGTCCGTCGCCGTCGGCGTCTGTCTGGTCCGGGTTGGACATGCTCGGGCAGTTGTCGTCGCCGTCGTCGATGCCGTCGCCGTCACGGTCCGGGTCCACGCAGTCGGGCCGGCCGTCTGCGTCGAGGTCGGCGGCCAGCGATACCGCGCTCAGCGGATCGGAGCCGCACGCGACCTCGTCCTCGTTGCTCTGTCCATCCGCGTCGGCGTCCCCGTCGCACACGTCACCCAGGCCGTCGCCGTCGAGATCCTCCTGACCCGGGTTGGGAGTCGCGGGGCAGTTGTCGGTGGCATCCGGCACGCCGTCGCCATCGCCGTCCGGCCCGCAGGCGCCCGGAACGGAGAAGTTGTCGATTGCGGTGCTGACCCCGGCCCACTCCGACCACACGATCGCCTGGACGGCGTTGAAGGAAGGAATCACCACTCGTTCAGCCGGGCTGAGCTCGAGCTGGCCGATCGTCGTCTCGATGCTGTTGCGGGTGATGGTGGCGACGTAGGTGTGACCGATCCGCTTTAGCGCCAGCCTGCCGGGCGCGTTGGCCAGGCCAGCCGTCCCCTGGCTGTTGATGTCGAGCACATCCGTGTTGCGCACGATCGTGGCCACGCCGTTGACCACCTTGCCGAAGATCCAGAAGCGGGCCAGGGGCCCGGGGAACGCGTCGAGCGTGTCGTGCACGAAGACGTAGTTCGCCGCGTCTCGGTAAAGGAACAGGCCGTGACGCCAACTCGTTCCGGACGAGAGCAGCGCCTCGAAATCGGCGCTCCACTCACCGTCCCCGTCCGGGGCCCCAGGATGGTTGAGTATCCCCATCGAGCCCCGGCCGCCGCAGAAGCCGGTCCCGCCCGAGACGTGCGCGCGTCCGCCGGTCAGGCTGAGTGCGGCTGGCGCGTAGCATCCGGTGGATGGGTAGAGAGAGGTCGGGGCGGGGTACGACAGCGGACCCAGGGTGGCGTCGTCGAAGTCGATCGTCTCCAGGCAGGCGTCCCCTCGGACCTGAGAGGTCGAAACCACGAGCGCGAGCAGGAGGATCAGGAGAGCGCGTATTCGGCTGAGCATGTGGTGCTCCTCGAAAAGTGGTGGCGACAGCGCAATTCCGCGCGAAGCCGATGGGCAGGCCGAGCAATAGCCTTGCCAGCCGCTGGCAGGGGATTTCGGGCAATTGCCGCGCGCGCGTTCGGACCGGTCAGATGCCGGGCAGACGGATGTCATCAACCCTGCGGTCTTGGCAGGAATTTTTCGAGGCTACTCGTTCTTCAGGGCGGGCAGCAGATCCGAGGTGGCCACGGCCCGCGTGGCCAGAAGGGTGGACAGCACCCCGCTGACGAGCACGGCGGCCAGCAGCCCCAGCGTGTCGGCGATCGGCAGCCCCTCGCCGCGCTCGGCGTAGGCCGGGCCGATCGCGATCAGCGCGCACACCAGGCCGAGCGCCAGCCCGCAGGCCAGCAGGAACACGCTCTCCGCCACCACCGCCACGACGAGGTGTCCGCGGCGGTAGCCGGTCGCCCGCAGCAGCGCCATCTCGCGGCGCCGCTCCAGCACGTTGCGGAGCAGGACCGTGCCCAGCCCGAACGTGCCCAGGATCAGCCCGAGCCCACCGAGGGCCTGGAACGTGCTGAGGTAGGTGTTCTCCACCCGGTGAAACGACGCCAGCCGCTCGACGGTCGACTGCACGTCCATGCCGTAGTCCTCGAGTCGATCCTCGATGGTGGCGGCGGTCTCGGCTGCGTCGGCGCCCTCGCCGCCGGACATCAGGAAGACGCGGAACCCTTCGTGGCGCGGGAACCACTTCGTGAACTGCGCATCGCTCATGACCAGCTCCGACTGGAGCACCGAGTCGCGCAGGGCCCCGACGACGCGCAGGCGCAGCGGCTCACCGTCCGGCCCGTCGATTACCACGTCGTCGCCGACCGACAGGTGCAGCGCGTAGGTCAGCGACGTGGCGTCGCCGATGACCGGAATCGTGCGCTCGTCGAACGAGTGGTGCAGCAGCAGCCAGGGGTTCTGGCGCTCGGCGTCGGTATCGGCCAGCGTGGTGCCGAACGTGAACCGCCCCTCGGCGATGAAGTCGTCGGTGGCGCCCAGCAGACGGGGATTGCGGGGCTGGTACAGGTTGGCGCAGCTCGCGTCGTCACCGGGCCGCAGGCGGAAGCGCGCGACGTCCAGCGCATCGATGCCCACGAGCGCCAGCGCGTCACGTCCCGCATCGGTGCCGGGGTCGTGCATCAGCGGCACGAGCGATTCGCCGATCAGGGCGTAGCCGCCGGTGCCCGACGCCCGATCCTCCTGGTTCCCGACGGAGAGCCGGAACGCGCCGACCGAGACGATCAGGAACGACGCTGCGGCGATGAGCGCGGCTGACAGCACGCTCCGGGAGGGCCGGTAGCGGGCGTTGCGGATGCCGAAGCGCACCAGCGGCAGCGTGCCCGTGGTGAACGGCGCGCGCGACGTGCCGCGCAGCCAGAGGACGAGACCGGCCAGCCCTGCGATGAGCAGCAGGGCGCCAGAGCCGAAGAAGCCCGCCACGGCGGGCAGCCAGCCGGCGGCCGTGACGGCCACCAGCGCGGCGGCCAGCACCGCTGCTCCGAGTGCAGACAGCCTGGCCCCACGCGCGTCGCCCGGAGACGACCCGGCGTCCAGCCATGACCCCGCCATCAGCGCGCGCGTGGAGGCACGGGTGATCGCCCGCAGGCTCCACAGCACGCACACCACGGCCGCGACGACGCCGCCCGCGGCTCCGATGGCAAGCGGCAGGACGGCGACGTGCACCTGCAGTTCCGTCGTGCCGACGGCCCCGACCCAGACGGTCCTGAGCGCCAGCATCACCAGCGCCGAATAGCCCACCGCGCCCGCCAGACCTGCCATGGCTCCGGCGGACGCCACCGCGAGCCCCTCGAGCAGGAACACCCGGGCGATCGTGGGCGGCGCGTAGCCCAGCGCGCCGAGCACGCCGATTTCCGCCGCACGCTGCTCCACGCCCAGCCGGAAGAACAGCACCGCGAGCAGCAGGCTGGCCACGACGACGAAGAAGCTGAAGTAGGTGAAGTACTCGCCGAAGTCGGTCGTGCCCTCGGATGCGGCCAGCGCGTCCGCGCGCACCGGAACGGCGCGGAACTCCCCGAGCGAGGCGGGCAGCCGTTCGACGAGCGCGGCGTCGAGCGCGGTGAACAGCACGTCGGGCGAGCCAGCCGTTCCCTCGGCCGGGCGGGTCGCACGGACGGACGTCACCTTTCCGTAGCGCGAGCTCCACAGGCGCTGACCGTCCTCGATGGTGATGAACGCCTTCGGTGCGGTGCGGTAGTCGTCCCAGAAGTCCTCGTCCTTCTGACGGATGCGCCGCAGATCGACGGGGAACGGGGGATCCCAGTCGGCCATCGCGTCGGTCGTGGACACCCCCGGATACTCCGGCGTGAGGTCCCGATCCACCGCCAGCCCCTGCATGGGGATCACGCCGGCCATGGCGAACGCGGCCGAGCCGCTCGTGAGCCCGTCGGCGTCGGACCACAGGTAGTAGTCAAGTACGACTTCGGCACCGACCTCCGCGCCGAGGTCGTCGGCGGCCCACTGCGACAGCCAGATCGGCGGCGGCCCCTGCGGCGCAGGTGCCGGGCCCGAAACGGCTTCACGTTCGATGACCTCGCGCGGCAGGGCCGACACGAGCGAATACGGGACCTCGCGACCGTTCGCGCCGATCGTGTTCGCCAGGTACGTGAGCACGGGCACCGGCTCGGCGCCGGCCGCCCGAACGGCGTCCGTCACCGCGCCGGCGATCGGGTCGGTCAGGTAGCCCGCGTCGCTCTCGACGATCGGAGTGCCATCGGGTACCTGTCGCAGGCGGACGCCGATGTCCTCGCGCTGGACTTCGGCTTCGACCAGGCGTGCCAGCGCGTCCGCAGCCGTGGCGTCGGGGGTGCGGCTCGCCGCGAGCATCAGGTTGGCGCGCGAGCCGACCTCCACCTCCTCCTGCAGTTGCGACAGGGGCACGAAGATCGTGCGGGCCGTGCCCTGCCGCGGGCTGGGCGAGAACTCGCCCGCCTCGGCCCGCGTCAGCACGCGCCCTACCGTGACGCGCATGGCGGTGCCCGGCTCATCCCGGCGGCCCTGCAGCACGCCGGAAGGAATGGCCGATGGCTTCTGGATGCGGAGCAGCAGCGTGTCGCCGTCCGCCGCGCCGAACTCCTCGGCCAGCGCCGTGTTGATGAAGGCGCCCCGGCCCTCCGGTCCGGTCAGGCCCTCCACACCGTGCAGCCGCCAGAAGCGATCGTCCACCCCGAACACCTGCACGCCTCCCGCGCGCCGCCCGCTCGGCTCGTGCGACACCACCCCTTCGAGCGCCAGAGCTGGCGCCACGTCCGTCCAGGCATCGCCGAATCCCGAAGCCTCCTGCACACGCGCGGCGAGCCCCTCGGTGAACAGGGACGTGGCGGTCACCACGTGGTCCGCCCGTCCGAGCCGCGAGAGGGCCAGATCGCGGAGGCTGGCGCGGACCGATTCGCCGACGACCAGGGCGCCGGACAGCGTGGAGACGGCGATGGCGACGCCCGCACCGACGGCGAGGTTGGTCCGCCAGAAGTACCGGAGACCGCGCGCCGCGAGGGTCTGGAAGGTCATGCCGACGTGCTCAGCCGTCCGCCGTTGATCGTCCAGCGGCGGGGAAAGCGGCCGGCGAGTTCCGCGCTGTGCGTCACCAGCACCATGACGAGGCGCCGCGATGCGTGCAGCGACTGCAGCAGCTCGGCGACCATCTCCGCGTTGCGCTGGTCCAGGTTGCCCGTCGGCTCGTCACAGAGGAGCAGCGTGGGCTCGCGCACCAGCGCCCGCGCGATCGCCGCGCGCTGTTTCTCGCCGCCCGAGAGCTCCGACGGCCGGTGCGTCAGGCGCGGCTCCAGGCCGACCTGCGCGAGCAGCGTTCGTGCGCGGTCGAGGTATTCGGCAGGCGTCCGATCGTGGGCCACCAGGGTCGGCGCGAGCACGTTCTCGAGCACGCTGCACTGCGGCAGCAGGCAGTGGTCCTGGAACACGAAGCCGACGTGGCGGTTGCGGAACGCTGCCGCGTCGGTTTCCGAGAGCGTGTACGGGTTGGTGCCGTTCAGGGTGAGGGTGCCCGACGAGGGGGGCTCGAGCGCCCCAAGCATGTACAGCAGCGTGCTCTTGCCGCTGCCGGACGGCCCCATGATGGCGGCGGCATCACCCGACGCGAGCGAGAACGAGACGTCCTCGAGGATGGGGAGGGGACCCTGCGGCGTCGGGTAGCGCTTGGCGATTCTCTCGGCGACGAGCATCAGGTCAGCTCCGAGGGGGCGGGCGGTCGATCACGAGGCGCGGCCGATGTCCTCCCGCGCGCCGGCCTCCTCGACGACCCTGCGGTACGCGTCCACGACGCGCTCGGCCATGCGGCGCACGGTGTAGTGCTCGCGGACGCCGGCCGCACCGCACAGGCCCATCTCCCGCGCCTGGCCCGGGTGCTCGCGGAGCGCCATGATGCCGTCGGCGAAGCTCGCCGGTTCGCCGGGCGCGACCAGGAGGCCCCCACCCGTCCGCTCGACCATCTCCGTGAGCGCGCCGTGGTTGGGCGCCACGACCGGGATGCCGCACGCCATCGCTTCCAGCAGGTAGAGCCCCTTCGGCTCGACGTACAGGCTGGGCACGCAGAAGGCGTCGAGCGATCGGAGGAACGCCGCTTTCTCCGTCCGGTCGAGTTCGCCCCGGTAGACGAACTCGTCGCCGAGCCCCCACTCTCGCATCTGGCGCTCGATCCGCGCGAGGTACGCGCGGTACTCGGGCGCCAGATAGCCGCCCACCTCGAGCCGCGACGGCGGCAGCCCCCGCTCCTGGCGCATGAGCCGGTACGTCTCGGCCAGCAGGTGCAGGCTCTTCTCGGGCGCGACGCGCGCGAAGTAGCCGAGCACGAAGGGGTCCGACTGCAGGCGGGTCCGGCCGCCCGGCACGAGATCGTCCACCGATACGCCGAGTGGCGCCACGGCGATGCGCTCGGCCGGAATGTCGAAGTACCGGGCGCAGAAACCGCGGTAGTAGTCGCTCACGGCCACGAACAGGTCCACGTGGCGGGCGTGCTCGCGGATCAGTTCGTGGGCGCGCGCGCGATCCGCGCCGGGCAGCCCTTCGAGGAAGATGTCTTCGCCCTGCAGGGTCACGCAGATCGGGCGGCCGCTCGCGCGCTTCATCGGCCCCGCCAGCGCGATCAGGAGCGCGTTCGGGAGGTTGATCACGTCGTACGGCGCCTCGTCTTTCAGCCAGTGGAGCAGCTTGGCGATCTCCTTGCGCTGGAAGCCCTCTTCGCCCTGCAGCGTGGACACCGCCAGCGCACCCAGCCCCTGCGGGTTCACCTGCACGGACCGCTTCGCGGCCAGGCTCAGAAACACCTTCGAGTCCCAGAGGCGGTCGAGGAGCCAGGGCGTCCTGCGGAAGAGGGCGGCGTGCTGCTGCAGGTACACGCTGACGCCGCCGAACAGCACGCGATCGGCGCTGACGTTCTCCTCGTCCACGCGGGTGGGCGTGTACACGGGGAGCAGCGTGACGTCGTGGTCGAGCCTGAGGAGCGCTCGTGCGAGGGCGTTGTCGCGCAGGCAGCTCCCGCAGTACATGGCCGCGGCGCCCGCGGTGACGGACAGGATGCGCACAGCGGGGAAATTGTATCGCGGGTGCCGACTGTGGCGTGGAATCCGGGCGCGTACGGCGTATGATCAGCCACCCTCGGCCTGGATCGCTCCGGGGTGGGATGGAGGTGGATGGTGACACGCGTCGTCGCTCTGCTCTTCGTCGCGGTGGCTGCCGTCCCCGCCGGTGCTCAGGAGCCCGCGCCGCCCGGCGACCAGCCCCCCACCTTCCGCACCGGCGTCGATCTCGTCACGATCGACGTCGCCGCAACCGACAGCCGCGGTCAGCCCGTGCGCAACCTGCGGGCGCCCGACTTCGTCGTGAAGGTCAACGGCCGCGAGCGGCGGGTGGTCTCCGCGCAGCACGTGCACTACGACGTGGCCGCGATGCAGAAGGAGTTCGCGGCCACCAGGCACGAGGAGACGTTCTTCACCACCAACATCGGGCCGTCCACCGGCCGCATGATCCTGATCGCCGTCGATCAGGGCAACATCCGCCCCGGCGCCGTGCGCCAGTTGCTTCGCACCGCCGCCGCGTTCGTCGACGGTCTGGCACCGACCGATCAGGTGGCGTTCGTCGCGTACCCGGCGCCGGGTCCGGAGGTGAGCTTCACGACCGATCGCCTGCGCATCAGGCAGGCGATGGAGCAGGTCGTGGGGATGCAGCGCCCGTACCACGCCAAGTTCAACATCGGCCTGAGCGAGGCGATCGCCATCCACGATCGTTTCGACGAGACGGTGCTCAAGACCGTCGTGGCGCGGGAGTGCCGGGGCCTGCAGGCGGTCGAGCAGGTGGACACCTGCCAGCGCGAGGTCATGTCCGACGCCGCCGGCCAGAGCCGGCACGTGCGCGACGAGACGGACCTGTCGCTCCAGGGGCTGCAGATGCTGCTCCGGCGGCTGGCGATCATCGACGGCCACAAGACGATCGTGCTCATCTCCGAAGGACTCGTGCTCGAGGACCTCGGCGGCGACGCCGAAGAGGTCGCCCGGCTCGCGGCGCGGGCGCGGGCGGGCCTGAACGTGCTGCTGATGGACGTGACCGGAGGCGACGTGCTGACGAGCGTGCTGCCGCCGACGCCCGCGGCCGATCGGGCCATGCAGACACGGGGCCTGGAAGACCTGGCGGTCATGTCGCGAGGCACGCTCTATCAGGTCATCGGCACCGGGCGGGCGGTCTTCGATCGCCTCGCCTCGGAGCTGTCGGGGTACTACGTCCTCGGCGTGGAGGAATCGGCGGGCGACCGCGACGAGCGGCGCTACCACCGGCTCGATGTCGAGGTCAGGCGCCAGGGCGTGACGCTGCGCTCGCACCGGGCGTTCGTCGTGTCGTCGGCGATCGGCGCCTCGCGCGAGCCGAGGCAGCGGCTCGTGGACGCGCTCAGCTCGCCGTTCTCCGTTGCCGATGTGCCGCTGCGCGTCACCAGTTTCGCGTTCCAGGACCACGGGGATCCCTCGAAGGTCCGCGTCGCCATCGCGGCCGAGGTCGATCAGCCGGGCGCGACACCCGCCGAGTACGAGGTCGGCTACGTGATGTTCGACCGCGAGGGCGTCATGGCGTCGAGCGGCACCACGAAGCAGCGGCTGACGCCGGTCGACGGCCGCCCGGATGCCCCCCTCGAGTTCCTGCTGGCGACCTCGGTGGATCCGGGCGTCTACACGCTTCGCTTCGGCGTCGTGGACGCGTCGGGGCGTCGCGGGTCGGTCGTCCGGGACGTCAACGCGTGGAGGACCGAAGGCGAGGAGTTCGCCGTCGGCGACCTGATGATCGGCAACGTGGTCGACGAGCCGGGCCAGCCGATGACGCCGCAGCTCGAGCCGCGCATCCACCAGAATCGCGTCGGCGCCTACCTGGAGCTGTACGCCGCGGATCCCGCATCGCTGGACGGGACGAGCGTGTCGGTGGACGTGGCGGAGGATCAGAACGGCCCGCCGCTCGTCACCGTGCCGGCCCGGTTCTACAAGGGGCCGAGGCCCAACACGGTGATCGCCCAGACGCCGGTGTCCACCGATGCCCTGCCGCCGGGCCGCTACGTGGCCCGCGTGCGGATCACGCGCAACGGGACGCCCCGCGGTGCGCTGAGCCGGCCCTTCATCCTGGAGCCCTCGGCACCGTCCGCGACGTCGGCTCTGCTCGCACCGGCGGACTTCACGGAGTGGGTGCCGAAGTTCAGCCGCGATCGGCTCGTGCAGGCCGATTTCGTCGCCGGAATCCTCGACCTGCTGGCGCAGGGGACGACCGTGCCGGCCGAGGCCATGACCGAGGCGCGGGCGGGCCGCTTCGGCATGGCGGCCCTCGAGGCCCTGACGGCTGGCGACGAAAGCGTTGCGGCGTTCCTGAAGGGGCTCGATCTGTTCCTGACGGGACAGCCGGCGCAGGCCGCCACGCAGTTCAACGCGGCGGCCGGTCCGCGCCGCGAACACTTCCCGTCGGCGCTGTACCTCGGCGCGAGCCTGGCGGACGCCGGCCGGGACGCGGATGCGGCCGGCGTCTGGC
This sequence comes from Acidimicrobiia bacterium, assembly GCA_016871255.1. Taxonomy (GTDB): domain Bacteria; phylum Acidobacteriota; class Vicinamibacteria; order Vicinamibacterales; family UBA2999; genus VFZH01. The sequence continues at coordinate 28,522 of VFZH01000020.1, forward strand.
AGCTCGCCCTCGCGTCGCTGCCCCCGGGCCGCACGCTGCCCGACGCGATCGCACCGGTCGTCTACACGATGTTCGCCGATGCGCGGCTCCGAACCGGGCAGGCCTCGTCGGTCGTGGACGTGCTGGAGCCGATGAAGGGCGGGATGCGAAACGCGGACGTGTACAAGCGGCTGGGGCTCGCCTACGTGATGACCGGCCGGTACGAGGAGGCGCTGCCGGTCCTGCGCGACGTGCTGTCGACCGCACCCGCGGATCAGGAGGCGATCTTCGCCATCGTGCTCGCCCAGTACCAGGTCACGTCACGCGACGGCGTTCCGATTCCGTCAGGCGATCTCGACGAGCTGCGGAAGCACGCCCGCGCCTACAAGGGCGCGCAGCGGGCGCTCGTAAACCGGTACTTGGACGCGATCGGTACGAAGTAGGCGGACTACCTCGGCGCCTTCGACAGGCTCACGAGGTTGGCGAAGAGGCGATACGCGCCCGGCACGCCGGCGGGCAGCTGGCGGAACCAGGCGTAGGCCGTGTAGACGTAGCGCCCCTTCCCGATCTCCGTGTACACCTGGCCGCCGAGCTGCGGCGCCTCGCCGCGATCCGCCGAGGCGAGCAACGGCGTGTAGCGCCCGTCGAACGTCCGGAAGGCGTACAGGTTGCGATCCTGCACCCAGCCGTCGAAGTCCGCGGCGGTGATCCGGTTCGGAAACGTGAACAGCGGGTGGCTCGGTTCCAGGATCTCCACGGGCGCCTGCTCGTCGGTGACCCGCGACTGCATCTCGGCCGGGAAGGGTGTCAGCTTCCGCGACACGTAGTCCTGCTGCTGGTACTGCACGATCAGCGTGCCCCCCCGCTCCAGGTACTGCATCAGGCGTCCGTGATTCGCCACGAAGTCGGGCCGCGCCTGTGACGCCCGGATGCCGACGACGATCGTGTCGAAGGTGGAGAGATCGCCCGTGGCCAGTGTCCCGGCGTCGAGCAGGGTGACGTGCACGCCCATCCGGCGCAGCGCCTCCGGGATCTCGTCGCCCGTCCCCATGATGTAGCCGACCCTCACCTGCGATACCTGCAGATCGAGCACCTGCGCAGTCGCTTCCGCCCGCGAGTACAGGCGGTGCGTCTGGATGTGCGGGTACGCGACCACCTGCACGTCCTCGGAGTAGGTGTCGCCGGCAACCACCGCTTCGGCCACGATCGGGTTCCTGCCGGCGCGCCGCCCGGCCGGCGCCCGCACCGTGAACGCGGCTGACGACTGCTCGCCGCTGCCCAGCGTGAACGGCACCTCTGCGGGCGAGGAGGTCCATCCGGACGGGAGGCGAAGACGCATCGTGCCGGTGACGGGATCCGGCGAGAAGCTGCTGGCCTGCACGACGAGCGCCTGGTCCGCGGGAGTCGTGCCGAGCGGGACGATCAGCAGCTTCGAGTCCACGCTCACCGTGACGGCGGGGGTGACCGCGACGGGCCGGCGCAGCTCACCGCGAACGGGATCGGCCGTCCGGTACTCGACGGCCTCGGAGACCGTGACGCGTTCGCCGCCGATGACCAGCGTGACCTGTGCGTCGAAAAGGGGTGGCGCGAACGGCAGGCCGCGCGCGGGGTGGTCCCACGCGTAGCTTTCTCCGTCCCGCGGGCGCTCGAGGAAGTAGGGCGCTGTCGGGGGTGCATCCGCCGGCACGGTGGAGGTGAAGCGAGCCGCGAACGCCGGCCGTTCGCGTCTGAGGAACGGGTTCGTCGCGTCCTCCTGCACGGGTGTCTGCGCGTCGGACACGGGCCATCCGTCCCGCGCCCGAACCGTGACGGCGGCAACGACCGGCTCCCGGTCGATCGGTGCGAACACGCGGACATCGATGCCGACGGTCCGGCCGGGCAGGACGGTCTCGCGATCGGCCAGCGGGTCGATCACGATGCCCGCCGCGCGCACCAGCGCCTCGGAGAACTCCTCCTCCTTCAGCCCGAGCAGGAACCCGGCTTCGGCGCGGGCGCCGTCGTCTGCGCGAACGCCGGCCAGTGCCACCCGGGCGGCGCGCACGGCGCGCAGCCCGGCCGCCAGGTCCGGGATGATCCCGGCTGGCCGGAGGGCGTTGTACCCGTCGAGTGCGCGTGTCGCGGCCGCGGCGGCCTGTTGAAGCTCCGCCTGCAGCGTGCCCGGGGGAAGGCCGCTCAGGCCCGCAATGCCGGTGATGCTGGTGTCGATCCCGTCGAACACGCTCAGCTCGCGGTCAGGGAGCGGCATCGTGCTCTCCACCAGCCGCAGGCCCGTCTCGATCGGCCCGCGCACCTCGATGCTGCCCATCGACTGCGACTTGTGCTGGCTGCGGCCCTCCGCGGCGATTTCGGCGTACGACCGGCCGATCACCGGGTCGAAGGCGCCAACCTGGATCGTCACGCTCGGCGGGTCGTCGGCCGCTGCGCCGAAGCGCTGTCCCCTGTACAGCTTGCGCGCCTGCCATGGCCGCAGCCCTTCGGCGATCTGCTCGGGAAACGCGGCGGGGTCGGCGGCCGCGCGGAACGCCTTCGGCGTGATGTACCCCGCGAACTGATGATGCCCGTGCCCGTCGGCAGACGTGCCGCCGAAGCGGGAGTAGATCACGAGCGGCCGGAACGTGCGGATCACGCGGACCATGTCGCCCAGCACGGCCTGCTCATCCCATTTCGCCGACGCTTCTTCGAGCGACTTGGAGAAGCCGTAGTCGTAGGTGCGCGTGAAGAACTGCTGCCCGCCGTCCAGCCGCCGCGCCTGGAGCAGTTCCTCGGTGCGGATCACGCCGAGCGCTTCGAAGAGCTCCGTGCCGATGATGTTCTGGCCGCCCTCGCCGCGGTTGAGCGCGAGGTAGGCGACGCGGGCGTGGTCGCCGCGCGCCGTGCGCGCGATGAAGAACGTGTCCTCGTCGTCCGGGTGGGCGGCCGTGTGCAGGACGCTCGCCGTGGTCTGCAGCCGCTCGAGGACCTGCGTCAGGCCCGCGGCGCCCAGGCTGTAGACCGGGCGAACCTGCGCGGCCGGCGAGCCGTGCAGGGCGAAGGCACCCGCCAGCAGCAGGGCGCAGTGAACGAGTCGCCGCATGGTGTGGCAGTGTACACTTGCCTGAACCGGAGAGGGTTCAGCTGCTGCGAACACCGCGCTACGTCACCGCGACCCTTCTGACCGCCGCCGCCGTCTCCGGCGCAAGCCGGCTGACGGCCATCGTGACGACCCCCGTCGTGACGCTCTCGATTGAGGGCCGCGCGAACACGGAGCCGGCGATTGCGGCGCTCGGGCGCACGGTCGCCGTGGCCTGGGCGGCGTCGAACGACGAAGGCGCCGACGTGTACGCGGCCGTGAGCCGGGACGGCGGCGGAACGTTCGGTGCCCCCGTGCGCGTGAACGACACTCCGGGCACCACGCGCGCAGGTGGCGAAATGGCGCCCAGAATCGCCCTGGTGCCCGCGAGGGGCGGTGCACCGCCGGCGATCGTGGTGGCCTGGTCCGACCGTGGCGACCAGCAGGCGATCCGCACGGCGCGGTCGGTCGACGGCGGTCGCACGTTTGCACCCTCGCGGGCGCACGAAGGCGCCGATGCGCCCGGCAACCGCGGCTGGGTGTCGATGGCGCTCGACGCCGGTGGCGAGCCCCACCTGATCTGGCTGGATCATCGTGCCTCGGCGTCGTCTGCAGCGGCGCACCATCATCACGATGTCGCCGAGCCGACGTCCGAGGCGCCGAAGCCACCGGCCGCGGATGCCGTGGCCCGGGCGCAGGGGTCGTCGCTGTACCACGGGGGCGCCACGGCGGCGCGCGAGCTGACGAAGGGCGTGTGCTACTGCTGCAAGACGGCGGTGGCGGTGTCGGGACGACGGGTGGTGGCTGCGTGGCGGCACGTCTACGCGGGCAGCATCCGCGACATCGCGTTCATCGCGTCGCGGGACGGTGGCGCCACGTTCGGAACACCCTTCCGCATCCGGCGGGACGGCTGGCGGATCGACGGGTGTCCGGAAGATGGTCCCGCGCTCGGCATCGATGCCTCCGGCGTGGCGCACGCGGTGTGGCCGACGCTCGTGGCCGGACCCACGCCGTACAAGGCGCTCTTCTACGCCGCCACGCAGGACGACCGCACGTTCACCGGCTACGCGCAGGTGACCCGCGCCGGGCGGACCGCAGAGCACCCCGATCTCGTGGTGACCGGTGACACGGTGGCCATCGTGTGGGACGAGCGGGTGGATGACCAGCCTGGCGCGTTCGTCAGCTGGAAACGCGGGTCGGGCACCTTTTCGCCCGCGATGCTGATCAGCGACGCCGCGGCGGCGCGGTACCCCGTCGTGGCGGCCGCGGAGGGCCACCTCGTCGCCGCCTGGCGATCCGGTCCCCTCGATCGATCGACGGTGGCCGTGCGACGTGTCGACCTCCCGGCGCCTTGACACGGCCTGAGGCGTCTTCTAGGCTGACTGTCATGGCTCGGCTGCGATCTTCGGTGGCGTGGCGCGTGCTGTCGCTGTGCCTCGCCGTGTCGCTGTCGAGCGCCTCGCTCGATCAGCTGCACCACGCCGGCGAGGACGACGCGGCATGTCTCGTCCCGCTGGCGACCGAGGACGGCTCGAATCATCGCGTTGGCGGCACCCTCGCGCACGAGGCCGCGCCGGACCACTGCTTCCTCTGTCACTGGGCACGCGGGTTCCACGCCGCCGCGCGCAGTGCCCAGCGGCCGGCCGTCACCGAGCAGGCGACCGTGACCATCCGGCCCTGGTGGGCCGACGTGCTCGCGGCCGCGCCCTACCTCTCCCGTCTCCCCGCTCGCGCTCCTCCGGCCTGACGCGCTTCGGCTGATTCACGGTTCGTGCTCGTGGCGGGACGGGTGCCATGGGTGTCTCTGCGCGGCCGGTCTGCCGGCGCGTACAGGCCCCTGCGCACGCCGCCGCGCGCACGTCGTTCCGGAGGCGTTCGGAAGCCGGGTCGGCGACAGCGGACCCGCGGGGAGAGACTTTCATGCAGGTTCATTCACGGTTGTTGAGCGCCGCACTGGTGGCCGTTGCGGCAGCGGGTCCGCTGCGGGCGGGCTCCGCCTGGGCACAGTCCCAGGGTTCGATCACCGGTCACGTGATGCTGACCGCCGATCGCGGACCCGTGCACGGCGCGGTGGTGCTCGTCGTGCGGTCGGGCCGTTCGGCGGTGACCGACGAGGAAGGACGATTTGTCATCGAGAACGTGGCGCCCGGCACCTACGAGGTGCTCGCGCAGCGGGAGCACCTGACCGCCGAACGGCAGTCCATCACCGTGATGGCCGGTCAGGCGGCGGCGGCGGAGTTCATGCTGGACCTCTCGCCCGTCCACGAGGAGATCACGGTGACCGCCACCGCGATCGGGCAGGCGACGACGTTCGAGGCGTTCAACGCCACCACGACGCTCGACTCGTTCGACCTGACGGCGAACCCGTCGGGTACGCTCGGGGAGGTCCTGGAGAACCAGGCGGGCATCGTCAACCGCACGTTCGGACCTGGATCGAGCCGGCCGATCATCCGCGGGTTCGACGGTGACCGGGTGCTCATCATGCAGGACGGCATGCGGACCGGGGATCTGGCCAGCCAGTCGGGCGACCATGGCGTGACGATCGATCCGAACAGCCTGGAGCGTGTCGAGATCGTGCGCGGACCGGCGACGCTCCTGTACGGCTCCAACGCCGTCGGTGGCGTGGTGAACGCGATCTCGCCGCACGAGAGCTACCGCGACTGGTTCAACCAAGGGACGCGCGGCCAGGTGGGCTTCGATCTCGGGAGCGCGAACTGGCAGGCCGGGAGCGCCGGCAGCGTCCAGCACGCGCAGGGCCGGGCGCTGTTCTGGGCGGGTGGGGGCTCCAGGCGCGCGTCCGACTACAACACGCCGATCGGGCGGGTGGAGAACTCGGCCACGCGGCTGTCGAACGGCCGCGCAGGTGTGGGGTACTTCGGCGACCGGTTGTTCGCCAGCGGCGGCATCACGCTCGAGGACAGCCGCTACGGCATCCCGTTCGCGGGTGCGCTGCACGGGCATCACGGCGAAGAGGAAGCGCACGAAGGCGAGGACGATCACGACGAGGGTCAGGAGCACGACGATGAGCCGCTTGTCGATCTGGCCTCGCAGCGCCGTGTGGGCCGTTTCGACGTCGGCATGCGGAACCTGGGCGGTGCCGTGGACTCCTTCCGCCTCGTGTTCAACGTGATCGACTGGCGGCACGACGAACTCGAGATTCTCGATGGCGTGGAGAGCATCGGAACCGCGTTCAGCAACCGGAGCTACGTGTTCCGCGCCGACATGACGCAGCGGCAGACCAGTCGCCTGTCAGGCCGCTTCGGCGTGTGGGGGCAGCACCGGGACTACTCGGCGGCCGGCGCCGAGGCGCTCGCGCCGCCGACCGGACAGACGGCGTTCGCCGGTTTCGGGTACGAAGAGCTGCGCTACGGGCGTCTCAGCCTTCAGGTGGGTGGCCGCGTGGAGCGCAACGACTACTCGGTGAGCGCGCGGCCTGGGGCGCAGGAAGGCGAGGCAGGCGAACCCGGCCACGCCGATGAGGAGGAGTCTCACGTGGGCGAGCCGCCCGAGGTCCGGGATCGGAGCTTCACCGGCGCGTCCGCCTCGTTCGGCGTGCACGCCGATATCGCCGCGGACACGGCGCTGGTGGCCAACCTGACGCAGTCGCACCGGGCGCCGGCGCTTGAGGAGCTGTACAACTTCGGGCCGCACGTGGGCAACCTGGCGTTCGAGATCGGCAACCCGGATCTCGAGTCGGAGAGCACCACCGGGCTCGACGTCAGCCTGCGCCACCGGTCGGCCAACCTGCGGGGCAGCGTCAACGTCTACCTCTACGACGTCACGAACTTCGTCTTCCTCGACATCGAAGACGAGGTCGTGAACAACCTCCGCGTCGCCGACTTCGCGCAGGGCGACAGCCGGTTCGTCGGCTTCGACGCGCAGGGCAGCGTGCGCCTCGGAGGGCGGGTCTGGGCCGAGTTGCGCCTGGGGATGGTGGACGCCACGCTGACGGCCACCGACGAGCCGCTGCCCCGGATTCCGCCGCTGCGCGGTCAGCTCAGCATCGACATCCCGCACGGGGGACTGACCATCACCCCCGAGTGGGTGTTTTCGGCGCAGCAGGACCGGGTGTTCCGCGACGAGGTCGTCACCGACGGCTACTCGCTGCTGAATCTGAAGGTGTCGTACGTCTACCCGGCGCGTCACTTCGCGCACGTGCTGAGCGTGACCGGGTACAACCTGACCGGCGAGCTGTACCGGAACCACACGTCGTTCATCAAGGATCTGGTCCCCGAGATGGGACGCGGCCTGAAGGTCGGCTACTCGGTCCGGTTCTTCTGAGCCGGACCGGGTTCGCCGAGGCCGGTCCGGGCGAGGTGTGAGCGCAGATCGTCCGGCAGGTCCGCGACCAGGTTGAGTGGTTCGGCCGTGTGCGGGTGGGTGAGATCGAGCCGCCAGGCGTGCAGCGCCTGGCGGGGCCACCCGTCGCCCGGCCTGCCGTAGACCCGGTCGCCCGCGACCGGCCACCCCGACGCCTGCAGGTGGACGCGGATCTGGTGCATCCGGCCGGTCACCAGTTCGCACCTGAGGAGCGACAGGCCCGGCGTCGAGTTCAGCCGCTCGTAGCGGGTCTCAGAGGCCCGGCCGTCGGGACGCACCGTGACGCGGCGGCGATCCTGCGGATCGGGACCGAGCGGCAGGGTGATGCGCCCGTGCGGGGGCGACGGCCGGCCGTGGACGACGGCCAGGTACGACTTGCGCACCGCCCCTGACGCCATCGCGCGCACGACGACGCGGTGGATGGCCAGCGACTTCGACACGAGCAGCACGCCGGAGGTGTCCCGGTCCAGGCGGTGCAACAGCCTGGGGCCGAGCCCGCCCGCCGCGTCGGACGGCACGTACGCGAGCAGCCCGTTGAACAGGGTGCCGCTCGCGTGTTTGTACGACGGGTGAACGGTGATCCCTGCCGGCTTGTCGAGCGCGAGCAGGTACTCGTCTTCGAACAGCACGGCGAGCGGGAGCTCTTCCGGCCGCGGGGGCCGGCGCGTAACCAGCACTTCCGGCGTGGTCACCATCACCGTGTCGCCGGCGGCGACCGACGCGGACGATCGGGTCGCGGGCCGTCCGTTGACCAGCACGGCACCATCGCCAATCCACCGCTGCACCCGCGTGCGCGACAGACGCGGCACATCGGCCAGCCGCCTGAGCAGCGCCTGATCGAGGCGGAGCGCCGCATCGCCACGGTCCGCGATGAAGGACCGGCCGTCCGCCTTGTCACGTGCCGGGGGGCACGCGGGCTGCGCAATCGCCAATCGTCAGTCCCCAATCGTCAATGCAATCATCAATCTTCAATCCTGAATCGCCAATTTTCTATAATTGTGTGCCATGCAGATCAGGCTGCCGAGACCGGACCAGGCGCTCCCCGGGCGCGAGACGCCGCTGCCTGTGGCCGGGTCGCACGCCGTGAACGGGCACCGTCTCACGCCGCCGTTCCCGGACGACCTCGAGCAGGCCGTGTTCGGCATGGGATGTTTCTGGGGAGCGGAGCGGAAGTTCTGGCAGGCTCCGGGGGTCTACACGACGGCTGTCGGCTACGCGGGTGGGTTCACGCCGAATCCGACGTATCGCGAGGTCTGTTCCGGGATGACAGGGCATACCGAGGTGGTGCTGGTCGTTTTCGACCCGCGCGTGACGTCGTACGACGCCATGCTCAAGATCTTCTGGGAGAACCACGACCCTACGCAGGGCATGCGTCAGGGCAACGACGTGGGTACGCAGTACCGCTCGGCGATCTACACCTTCTCCGACGCGCAGCGTCTGATGGCGGACGCGTCCCGCGCCGCGTATCAGGACCAGTTGACCTCCGCCGGCTTCGGACGCATCACCACCGAGATCGCGGCGGCAGCGCCTTTCTACTACGCCGAGGACTACCACCAGCAGTACCTGCAGAAGAACCCCGGTGGCTACTGTGGGCTGGGCGGGACCGGTGTGAGCTGCCCGGCGGGCGTGGAGAGCCGGGCGTGACGCGTCGCGTCCGCCGATCGATCAACGGGACCGAAGCATGAGCCGAGTCGTCTACGAAGATCGCCAGGCGACGCCCGAACAGGAGCGTCTGCGCGCGGCCTACGGGTTGCGTCTGGTCAGTGCGGAGGAAGAGGGCACGGGCGTGGACGCGTTGCCGCCCGGCGTGTACGGGTTCACGTATTCGGCCGCGCTGCCCAACGCGCCGCTGTTCGCGGTGCCGCGCTTCCGCTGCTACGAGAACCAGAAGCGGCCGAACGGCCAGGTCGTGCTCGTGGGATTCGTCTCCGATGCACACGCGCGGGCACTGTCGGCTGGCGGAGACACGGTCGTGGAGATCCTGCTGCAGCCGGCGCCGGAAGCAGGGGCCGAGACGCTGGTGGAGATCCCGCAGGAGCGGATCCGCCACCATCGGCAGTTCGCCGTTCGCACCGAACACGGGCTGACCCTGCGAGTCGCGGCCAGGTAGCCCGCCCCACTCGCCCCCCCCGCCCCACCCCCCCCCCCCCCCCCCCCCCCCCCCCCCCCCCCCCCCCCCCACCCCCGCCCCCCCCCCCCTCCCCGCCCCCCCCCCCC
>VFZH01000021.1 GCA_016871255.1 Acidimicrobiia bacterium
GGCGCCGGTTCGCGAGTTCTTCGTAGATCCGCTCGACGGCCCGCATGCGCGCCGCAAAGGAGAGCTCGTCCTCGACCCTCCGCCGGGCGGCCACGGCCCTGACGGCCATGCCGTCGGGATCAAGCAGAGCCGCCTCGATGGCCTCCGCGAGCTGTGCGGACGAGCCGGCCGGCACCAGGAGTCCGTGGACGCCGTCGTCGATGAGCTGCCCGGTGCCGCCGGCCGTCGTGGCGACCACCGGCGTCTCCACCGCCATGGCTTCGAGAACGGCGTTCGGCGTGCCCTCGTAGTCCGACGACTGCACGAAGAGGTCCAGCGCGTGGAGCACGTCGATAACGTCGGAGCGATGTCCGAGGAGCCGGACGCGATCGGCGACCCCGAGGCGCGTCGCCTGCGCGGCCAGGTTCGGTCGCTCGGAGCCTTCACCCGCCACGACGAGCCACAATCCGGGATGCCGGGACGACAGCCGGGCAAACGCGTCCAGGAGGAGATCGAAGCGCTTCTGGGGCTCGACGCGGCCCAGTGAGCCGATGAGACAGGCGGTGTCCGGAACCCCGAGCGCGTGGCGGGCCGGGAGCCGGCGGCCGGCATCGCGGCGGAAGGCGGCCGGATCGATCCCGTTCAGCACCGTCGTCACCCGATCCGGGTTGCATCCTGCCGTGACGAGCGCGTCCCGGATCTGATCCGAGACCGCAATGACGCGCGGGAAGCGGCGGAGGAGCCAGCGGTCTGCCGGGTAGTAGAGCCATCGTTCCCGGACGTGGTGACCGGTCCAGCCATGGGCGGTGGAGAGCGGCACGATCCCCTCGCGGCGCGCCAGCCAGAGGGCGAGCAGGTCCGTCTTGTAGTCGTGCGCGTGCACGATGTCGATCCGGCGCTCGCGGGTGATCCGGCGCAACTCGGCCCACGCCCGCCGATCGAGCGCGTGACGCTCGCGCACCTCCACGTAGTCGAGCTTCAGGTCACGCGCGGCGCCCGCGAGGGCGAACGGGCCGTCTCTCGCGTCGAGCAGATAGCAGAGCGTGATCGCGAAGCGGCCCGCGTCCGTGCTCGCCGTCCCGCGGAGGATCGTCTTCTCGGGACCACCCCCGGTTCCGCGGACGCTCCGCAGCTCCAGGATGCGAACCGGGGGCAGATCCGTCGCCACGCCCTAGGCGACCGCCGCGACCGCAGGCTGCCGTCCCGTGGGTTCCACGGCGGTCTCTTTCTGTCGGGCGATCGCGTCGGCGAGCTGCTTCTTCGATATCCGATCGAGCGACGCGAGGATCGCGAAGGTGTACCAGGTGATGTCGTTCACGGCGAGGGCGATGAAGGCGCCGCCGACGAAGAAGCCCGCCATCGACGCGAGGATGCCGTTGGCGTAGGTGAGCATGAACCAGCTCTCGTCCGGCGGCAGGGCCTTGTGACGGGAGCGCCTGCGGATGCGCAGCCCAAGGAACGCCGAGTACGCGAACAGAAACAGCCAGAATGCGAGTCCCAGGTAGCCCATTTCAGCCAAGGCCTGGAAGTGGCTGCTGTGCACGGATCGCCGTCGCCCGTAGTAGCCGCGGGAGTAGTCGTACTCGTCGTAGGCCCGCTCGAATTGACGCAGCCCGATTCCGGTAGGGTTCGCGTTCGCGATGTCAATCGCCACGTCCCAGAAGTGCAGGCGGCTGAGCGCAGACTCTTCGTTGGTCTCCTCGTAGGTTGTGATCGTCTGCATCCGGTCCATGTACTCACTGGGAACCGGTGCGAAAAGCAGCGCCAGCAACGACATCGTGGCCAGGCCCATCATCGGCATGAACTTCCGCTTCTGGAACAGGATGAAGACGAAGACCGCTGCCGCCAGGCCGAGCAGGCCGCTGCGAGAGAAGGTGCCGATGACCGTGCCGGCCGAGAGCGGGACGGACAGGAAGAACCCGCGCTTCAGCCACGGCTGGAACCGGTTGTACAACCGGTGCAGCCAGAGCCCCGGCAGCATGTTCTGCGACGTCGCCAGCAGCAGCGGAATCACCATGACGATCGCCAGGGCGTAGCCGTTGTTGTCGATGTAGGCGCCGCTCAGGCCGTCGTGGAACCGGGCCCCGGTCAGGAAGAAGACGATGCCGGCCTTCGACGAGTGGAAGCCGTAGGACGATGCCAGAACGGCCACTAGAACGATCAGTCGCTGGCGCGTGTTCACGATCGTGACCAGGAGGAGGCAGACGACCAGTAGTCGTCCGAAGAAGTCGATCCATTGCCATCCGAGTTCTGGTGCTACTGCACCGGCCTGTGCGAGCAGCATGGTTCCGAAGAACGCCAGGGCCCCGAGACTCAGTGGGTGAGAAACGTCGGGCCACCTGCCGGTCGCGAGACTCGGAACAACGAGGATCACACCCAGCACGAGGGACAGGCGCAGGTCGGTAATGTCGATCCACAGGAACTCGGCGGGCCGGAAGCAGGCGTACCAGACGTACATCACGAGCGCGCCGAAGCGGCTGAACAGTGCCCAGAAGAACCCGGGAATCAGCAGGCTGAGGATGAAGAGGGTTCTCAGCATGCGCCTTCCGTCCGCTGAGCAGCAGGTCGCGTCATGGCATGGGAGCGCGCATGACCGTGATCAGGTCACCCGTCCGGAGGTGGCGAGCGGTCTGCACCACAACCTCGAGCCCGTGCTCGGCCGCGAAGTGTTGAATCATGTTGTCGGTGACGTCGGATCGCCACCGTTGCTTGCGTTCGGTGACCGAGGCATGGGCGTCAGGGTGATGAATCACGGCGTAGCCGCCAGGCCGAAGCACTCGCTGGAAGTCGCGGACGTAGGCCCGCGTGTTGACGGGGTTGATATGCACGAACACGTCGAAAGACCAGATGGCGTCCACCGAGGCGTCCGGGAGCGGGATTCCATTGCCGTCCCCGAGGACGTACCTGATGTTAGAGGCGTCGGCAAATCGCTCCCGACAGATGGACAGCGCCCGCTCCGACACGTCCAGGACGACGACTTGCGATGACCGCTGCCGGATGATATCCGTCCACCGGCCGCCGCCCGGGCCGATCTCGAGCACAGTGCCACCCGTGGGCACGTGGGGAGCGATGTAGTGTTCGACGATTGCACGCTTCCAATCCTCGCTGTGCGTCCATTCCTCGCCGCGCAAAGACCAGTCGTAGGTATTCCAGAGCGCCACGTTGTCCGCCACGGTGTATCGCCGGGCGGCAATCGACCACGGTTCCACCACCGAGCGCCGCCGCTCGATCTGGACGAGTGTGTCGTCCAGGCGGTCGCGGACGGAGTCCACGAGCATGCGGGTGCCGTAGAGTAGCGCGTAACGCAGGCCTCCGAGTCGCCGGGCGGCCCGGAGTCGCCCGAGCGCTTTGGCCGCAAATGACCCGGACGGCGGACCGTGCTCCGGACGGGGGACCTCTGGGTCGTCGCTGCGGCCGGTGGCCGTGGCTGCTGCGGTGGGGAACGGCATTTTCGGTGTCATCATCCGGCCGGGGTGCTGCTCTGATCAACCCCGGACGAGCGGAGGCGCGCCCGTGGCCTTCGGCTCCGACAGCACCAGCACGACCTGCCAGGCGTGCCGGCGCAGCCACGGAAGCCACCGGAACAGGAACCCGTCGAATCGCTCGAGCGCGTGCAGGAGGCGCGTGAACGACCGCGACCCTCGCAGGGGGATGGCGGCGAAGGTCGTCAGGGCGAAGTAGTGTGCCTCGGCCCGGCCGAAGTACTCGCCCGCCATGGCGATGTCGGACATCAGGAGCGGGTGCTCGTCAGGTGTCCGGAGCGACGGTGTGAGCCGCCGGTACAGATTGATCAGCGGGTTGTGGCCCAGCGGCTCGAGGAAGACCGCGTGGCCGTCGGGCCGCAGCGTGCGGGCGATCTCGGAGAACGCCCGCCGGAGATCGAGATGGTGCAGGATCGCCGCGGAGCAGATGACGTCGAAACTCCGCTCCGGAAACTGCAGCGCCTCGGCGTCCATGACGTGAAAGCTGCCCTTGACGCCCTGGGCCGCCGCGCGCTCGGCCGCCTGGCGGACGGCCACGTCCGAGATGTCGATGCCGACGACCTCGGCGGCGCCGATCCCGTCGGTCGACGCGAGGGCGGAGGCGCCGCACCCGTACTCCAGGAGCCGCCCCCCGTCGGCATACTGCCGCACCAGCGACCAGTACAGCCGGGTGCTGCCGTTCATGATCGCGTACACGGGTGCCAGCCGCGTGCGCCGCCGATCCGTGAACGCCGCGTTGTGGAACTCGCGCTCGCGTTCCTGTCTGGTGGTCAAAGTGCTGCCGGGAGTCACAACCTGAATCCCACCAACACGTTAGCACAACGAGCGGGCCGGAGACCCCGGTGCCGGTCCCGATCGGACCGCGCCGTCGAGGCGGATCTGGCGGGGGCGTGCGGCCTACGCGTGCCTGCCGACCGCCTCGATCGCACGGCTCGCGACGGCGCCGACCACCCCCCAGTCGAAGCGCGTCCGCGCCAGCTCACGTGCGTGGGCGGCCAGCGAGGCTCCACGCGCACGGTCTCCCAGCAGCGTCGCGAGGCCATCGGCGAACGCGGCCCGGTCGCGGACCAGGAGATGCTGGCCATCCCGGGCGCCCAGACCCTCGCTGCCGACCGGAGTACTGATCACCGGCAGGCCGGCGGCGAACGCCTCGAGGATCTTCAGCCGGGTCCCGCCACCGCTCGTCAGCGGCACGGCGAGCACCGCCGCGGCCTCCAGGTACGGACGCACGTCCGGCACGTCGGCCGCGATCGTCACGCCAGGCTGGCTGGAGAGCCGGCGGACAGATGGGGACGGGTCGCGGCCGACGGCCACCAGCCGTGCGTCCGGTACGGTCCGGCGAACGGCGGGCAGCGCCCCGGTGGCCAGGAACGACACGGCCTCCACGTTCGAGGGCCAGCCAAGCGCTCCCACGAACAGGATGACCGGCTCGCTCGTGAGCCTCCCGCCGGGCAGCGTCTCGTACCGGGAACAATCCACGCCGTTGGGCACGAGCACCGGGCGGCGGGCGCGGTGCCTGGCGATCTCGTCACATTCCGTTTCGGAGACGGTGAAGACCTCGTCCGCCGCCGCGGCTGCGCGCGCTTCGACCTGCTCCAGAAGACGGGCCTCCCGCTCGAGGTACCAGCGCAGGGGGTGCCACGGCGGGTAGTCCCGCGCGAGCCGCACGGCGACCCGCGAGTACACGTTGTGCAGGTCCATCACGACGGCCGCTCCAGGCGCGTGGTGCCGGTACGCGAACGCGTCCAGGTGGTCGAGGTAGAGCACGTCGGGAGGTTGGCGGCGCACCTCGTCGGATACGGCCCGGTGCATGGCCGCACGATCGTGGCGTCCGAAGAGCACATAGGGCGTGCCCTGCAGGCCGCACGAGCTGATGCGACGCGCTTCGCGCCACCAGCCGCCGGCGTCGATCGGAACGGGGATGACGGTGATGCCGTGGTCCGCCAGCGCGTCGAGTTGGTGGCCGGCGGCGTCGTGCGCCCCGGCGACCAGCCTGAGGCTCGTGTGACCGGCCACGGCGGACAGGAGGTGGAAGGTGCGCAGGCGGCCGCCGGAGTCGAGCGGCCACGGCAGATGGCTCGTCACGGCGAGGACGTCCCGGCGGCCTGCGGCCGGCATCATGGCGCAGGCGCGCCGGGGGAGGACGTTCCGCCCGGCAGGGTATCCTCAGTGGAGGCGGACCTCCTGCACATGCCTCGTACAGTAGCAGCCGGCGCGGCCGCGCCGCAAAGGGACCGGGACGCGCGCCCCGTCGTGATGCAGCTGGTACTCAGCCTGTTTCCGGGTGGCAGCGAGCGCCTCACCGTCGAGATCGTCCGCCGGCTGGCGCCCTCCTTCCGCATGGTCGTGTGCTGTCTCGACGAGCCGGGTGACTGGGCGGCCGATCTGGACGTGCCCGTGACCGCGCTCGGTCGGCGCCCGGGGTTCCACCCCTCGCTCGGCTGGCGCATCGCGTCCTGGGCACGCCGGATGGACGTGTCGGTCGTGCACGCCCATCACTACACGCCGTTCGTCTACGGTGCGCTCGCGGGCCTCGTGGCGCCACGCCTTCGTCTGGTTTACACGGAGCACGGACGGCTGTCGGACGAGCCGCCCCGTGTGAAACGCCGGCTGGCCAACAGCCTGCTGAGCCGTCTGCCCGATCGCGCGTTCGCCGTCTCCGCCGACCTGCGCGGGCACATGATGGCTGAAGGGTTCCGCGGCTGTCCGGTCGAGGTCCTCCTGAACGGCGTGGACGTCGGGACGGCTCCAGGCCGGACCGAGCGAGACGCCGCCCGGCGTGCGCTCGGGTTCGACGACCGGGCCTTCCTCGTCGCCTCGGTGGCCAGGCTCGACCCGGTCAAGCACCTCACGGCAGCGGTCGAGGCGCTCTCGATCGTCCGCACGACGGTACCGCACGCCAGACTGGTGCTCGTCGGCGACGGGCCGGAGCGGCAGGCGATCGACGCGGCCGCGGAGCGGTTCGGGGTGCGCGACGCAGTGTTCGTCACGGGGTATCGTGCCGACGTGCACCAGTTGCTGCCCGCGTTCGACGTCTACGTGAACAGCTCGGTGAGCGAAGGCATCTCGCTCACGATCCTCGAAGCGATGGCCGCGGCGCTGCCGGTCGTGGCCACGAACGTCGGAGGCACACCTGAAGTGGTGGCCCCGGGCGTCACGGGGGACCTCGTGCCGGCACGAGCGCCCGCCGATCTGGCCGCGGCGGTCGTCCGCCTGGCGGCCGACGCCGGGCTCCGGCGGCAGATGGGCGCCGCCGGCAGGGCGCGCGTCGAGCGCGAGTTCACCATCGATCGGATGGTGGGCGACTACGCCCGGGTGTACGCAGGGCTGGGACACGCCTGATGTGCGGGATCTGCGGCGCCTTCGCGCTGGATGGACCGCTCGATCCGGCGATCGTGGCGGCGCTTCCCGCGATGACGGCGTCGCTGGCGCACCGCGGGCCCGACGCTGGCGCCACGTTCGCCGATTCCGTTGCGGCGCTGGGTCACCGCCGGCTGTCGATCATCGACGTGGCGGGCGGGGCGCAGCCGATCGCGAACGAAGACGAGAGCTGCTGGATCGTCTTCAACGGCGAGATCTACAACCACCGGGACCTCCGCCGGGATCTGGTCGGCCGTGGTCACCAGTTCCGCACCCACTCCGATACCGAGACCATCCTGCACGGCTACGAGGAACTGGGCCCGGCCGTGGTCGATCGCCTCGAAGGCATGTTCGCGTTCGCCATCTACGACGCACGGCGGCGCGAGCTGTTCCTGGCGCGCGATCGACTGGGCAAGAAGCCGCTGTTCTACGCCACGTTCGCCGGCGTGCTCCACTTCGCCAGCGAGATCAAGGCGCTGTACCGGTCGCCGGTCTGGGACGGCACGGTGGACGGGGAGGCGATCGAGGGCTATCTCAGCCTGGGCTACGTGCTGGGCCCGGGCACGATCCATCGCCACGTCCGCAAGCTCGGTGCGGGGGAGTGGTTGAAGGCGTCGGGTCGAGGCACGGCGATCCGGCGGTACTGGGACGTGCCGGTCTTCGACACGCTGCCCGCATCTGCGGACGTCGTCAGCGAGATCGAGGCCACCCTGGCGACGACGGTGCGGGACCGGCTGGAAAGCGAAGTGCCGCTGGGGGCGTTTCTCTCCGGCGGGATCGATTCCGGACTCGTCGTGTCCTTCATGGCGGATGCGGCCCCGGCGGCGCTCGTGACCGCCTCGGTGGGATTCGCGGAGGCCGCGCACAACGAGCTCGCCGCCGCGCGGCTGACGGCCGATCGCTATCGTTCCCATCACCACGAAGCCGTCATCGAGCCGCGGCTCGATGACGTGCTCGATCGCGTGGTGGCGGCGTTCGACGAGCCGTTTGCCGACGCGTCGGCCATCCCGACCTGGTACGTGTCGCAGATCGCCCGCCGCCACGTGACCGTCGCGCTGAGCGGTGACGGGGGCGACGAGGCCTGGGGCGGCTACAGCTTCCGGTACGTGCCGCACGCGCTCGAAGGGTACGTGCGGCGAGGTGGCGCGTCCGTTCGATCACTGGCGGCGTGGGCCGGGAGGCACTGGCCGAGCCGGCCCTGGCTGCCGAAGCCGCTCCGTCTGGCGACGATCCTCGCGAACATCGCGCGCGACCCGGCGGCCGCCTGGTTCTTCGACCTGTGTGTCATGCGACCCGCCACCGTGCGGGAGCTGATCGGCGCGGCGCCGACCTCCAGGGTCGAGGACATGCGGGTCTACGAGCCGGCCACCGAACCGTACCGGACGTGTCCGTCGGCCAGCCCGCTGCAGCGCGCGATGTACGCCGACCTGAAGATCTACCTGCAGCACGATGTACTGGTGAAAGTCGA
The DNA here is from genome assembly GCA_016871255.1 of Acidimicrobiia bacterium. Lineage (GTDB taxonomy): Bacteria > Acidobacteriota > Vicinamibacteria > Vicinamibacterales > UBA2999 > VFZH01. Next base: position 8,290 of record VFZH01000021.1, read on the forward strand.
CCGCATGAGCATGCAGCACGGCCTCGAAGTGCGGTGCCCGCTCCTCGACCGTCGTGTCGTGGAGCTCGCGTTCCGCACGCCGGCCTCCCGCAAGATGCCGCGGCTGCGGCCCAAGCGGCTCCTGCGGGCGGTGGCGGAGCGCCGTCTGCCGGCCGATCTGCTGCGGTTGCCCAAACACGGCTTCTCCGCGCCCGTTGGCGCCTGGCTGCGTGGAGCGTACGCAGGCATGTTCCAGGACCAGGTCCTGGATCGACCAGGGCTCGCTTCGCTGGTGGACGTCCGCGTGGTCCGGCGGCTCTTCGACGAGCACCGGGCCGGACGCGCCGATCACGGTCAGGCGCTCTGGACGATCTGGATGCTCGAGCGGTGGGAGGAGGTGAGTTCCCGCGCGGAGATGGAGGCGCGGGAACAAGTGGAAAAGTGGAAAAGTGGAAAAGTGGAAAAGTGAAGTGGGAAGTGGGAAGTGGGAAGTGGGAAGTGGGAAGTGGGAAGTGGGAAGTGGGAAGCCCTCGTGCCGTTCAGCGGAGCGAGTCCAGCAGCTGACGTGCGGCGTCGGCTTCCGGAAAGTCCGTTCCCAGTTCCAGGGCCTCGGTCAGGGACGCGCGCGCCCGCTCCGTGTCGCCGGCTTTCGCGTAGGCCAGGCCAAGGTGGTAGCGGTAGACAGGGTTGGTCGGGACTTTCTCCACGGCGGTGCGGATGGGACGGATGGCCAGGTCGGGCAGCCCGCGCCGCAGATACACCCAGCCCAGCGTGTCGTTCACGTCGGCGTCGTCCGGGGCGCGGGCGGCGGCGTCCCGCGAGAGCTGCAGGGCTTCGTCGAGGCTGTCGCCGCGATCGGCGAGGATCCACGCCAGGTTGTTCGCTGCGACGACCGCGTCGCGATCCGCCTCGAGGGCGCGCCGGTACCACGCTTCGGCGCCTGGCATGTCCCCCTGCACCTGCCGGATCATCCCGACCATCGTGGCCGCGCTGACGAGCGTGGCCGATCGGGACGCGAGCGTTTCGAACTGCACCCGCGCCTGGTCGAGGCGGCCGCCGCGCAGGTAGAGCTGTCCCAGCATCTGGTAGGGCGCCGCCGCGTCCGCGTCGAGCGCGATCGCCCGGGTGAGCATCGCTTCCGCTCGCTCTCCGGCTCCCTCAGCGGCGTAGATCCGGGCCGCCAGCATGAGCAGGTCAGGATCGTCCGGCTGACCCTGCAGCCGGGTTTCGACGGCGGGCTTCGCCGACACGGCCACGCCGGCCGCCATGTCGAGCGCCACCAGCGCTTCGAGCGGCTCGAACGCGTCGGGGTCGAGAGCCATCGCGCGCTGCAGCCACGGTCGTGCCCGCGAAGGCTGCTGCCGCAGCGACAACACGACACCCTGCAGCCAGTGCAGCGCGGCGACGTCCGGCATCCGTGACAACAGGTCCGTCAGCTCGCGTTCGGCTGCGTCGAGGTCTCCCTGGCCGATGAGCGTGCGCACCAGGATGACCCGGGGCGCGAGGTCGTCGGGCCGGCCCTTGATCGCCTCCCGCGCGAGCTGACTGGCCACCTCCGGCCGACCCGTCACGAGGTTCAGTCGCGCGAGGTGGATCTTGGCGGACACCGAATACGGGCGGTACCGCAGGACCTCGTTGAACTCGCGGACCGCCTCGTCGTGCGCGTCGATCGACGCCAGCAGCGCGGCCAGCGTGTAGTGCGCGTCGGCCGAACGGGGATCGGCCAGCGTGGCCATGCGGGCGAAGCTGATGGCGTCGTCCACGTTGCGCTCCAGCACCAGGAAGTTGGCCTTCGTCAGCAGCGCACGCGGGTGCGAGGGGAGGGCGTCCAGCGTGTCGTCGAGCAGCCGATGGGCCTCGGCCGTTCGCCCCGCCGCATAGGCCAGCGAGGCCAGCCGGCTCTGCGCGTCGCCTCGTCCTCCAGGCATGGTCGCCAGCTCTTCGAGGAGCCGCGTGCCCTCGGCCAAACGACCCTCGGTCAGGTAGTAGTCGGCGAGCACCAGCTTCGCCTGCACGGTCCCGAGGACGTCCGCCAGCGCCTGCAGGTGCGCCTCCGCCTCGCGGGGACGACCGTTGCCGAGATAGAACGTCGCCAGGGCGCGGTTGGCGCCCACGTTGCGTGGCGCCAGCGTGACGGCCGCCTTGAAGGCCGCTTCCGCCTCCTCCTGGCGCCCCTGCGACCAGAGCAGACTCGCGAGCGCAAGGTGTGTATCGGGATCATCGGGGGCGACCTCGGCCGCACGCCGCAGGTTGGCCTCGGACTGCTCGACCTCGCCGGTCGCGAGCTGGAGGGCTGCGAGGTCGGCGTAGCCGACGGCCCTGGTCGGATCCAGTTCGATCGCCTTCTGCATCCCCGCCATGGCGGCGTCGAACTGCCGGAGCCCGGCGAGCGCCGTGGCGTGGAGGATCTGGCCTGTCAGGTCGCCCGGCTCGAGCTGCAGCGCCCGCTCGGCGCTGACCCGCGCCTCGTCGAAGCTGCGTGCAGCGAGCAACGTCGCTGCCGCCTGGCGCTGGACCTCGGCGTTCCCCGACAGCAGGTTGGCGGCGCTGACCACTTCGCGAACGGCAGCCGGCAGGTCCGACACCTGCACGTACGCGTCCGCGAGGCGGGCTCGAACCTCGCCGGCCCTGGGCTCGAGCTCGATCGCGTTGCGGTACTCGATGATCGCTTCGGCGAACCGGCCCTCCGCCGCGTACCAATCGGCCCGCTCCACGTACTCGTCGAAGCCCGTACGGGACAGATAGAATCCCGCCGCTGCCAGCAGCAGCACGAGACCGAGCGCCGCCAGGAGCCTTCTGGCGGTGAGCCAGCGGGGGAGACCTGGGCGCGAACGGCGGCGCCGGGACCGGGTGTGAGGCATTGACCGACTCCGTCTTCAGGTATTGTCGCCCGATCGCGACGCCAATACCACGGGCCGACACCCGTGCCCGGCTGGAGCTGGCGTTCAGGGAACGACGTGGGGTTCGACCGCGCAGGCGGTACCTGGGCGTGTCGATTCAGGCCGCGCGGGCAGCCCGGCGCCGGCGGATCTGACGGCCCGCCAGGCCGAGGCCGGTCCCGAGCAGCAGGAGCGATGCCGGCTCGGGCACTTCCGCATCTTCCAGAGGAGGCGTGTAGCTCGACTCGGTCTGGTTGAGCACGCTGAAGTTGTTGGCGGTGAAGCTGAACGGACTCGACCCGTTGAACTGGTTGCCGTCCGTATCCGTCGGCATGCCAGGCGTCGCGTTGGACGTCACCGAGAAGACCCACGTGGCGCTGGACGGGAGGCCGAAGTACGAGGTCAGCGACTGCGCCTTCTCGTCGATGCCGGCTCCGGACACCTGGTGGAACGAGCCGAGGTGCAGGATGAACACGTCAACCTCGGGATCGAACGAGCCGGTGAGGAGCACCGTGGGCGTGTTGATCCCGGCGTCGGGAATCTGACCCACGATTTCGAAGTACGAGTTGTCGTCGACGGGCGAGTAGACGTTGCTGCCCTTCTTCGTCTGCGTGGCCGTGGTGAAGGAGAACGGTCCTGTCCGGAAGTTCAGCACGCCGCCGACGATCGTGTGCAGGCCCGCGTTCAGGATGTCGCCGCTCGCGTCCACCGCCACGATCGGGATGTTGGTGCCGATCAGGGGGGCGAGACCGCCCGCGTACGACACGGTGCCGCCCATGTTCGGCCCCTGCACGAAGTTCAGCATCGCCGCAGCCGAGGCCGTCCCGGCTCGGCCCAGCAGGGCGAGGGCCAGCACGAGAACGACAGCCGGACGGCGAAGCGCGCGCCGCATGAGAGGTGTCGTAGAGTTTTGAGTTTAGCAAATGTGGTGCCAGTCAGGAACGTGCCGAGAACGCCCTGGCATGCGTAATCCGGCACAGACTGCGGCAGGATATTCGCCGGAAAGGATCCGCAACGACGTACTTTTGTAGCTCCAGGAGGATCCGTCGTTACCGGGCGGCGGGTTTTCGCGCGGGTGGCGCCGGGAGGGGCCTCCCCACCCCGCGCCGCAGGCGCCGTGCCCGTCGGGGCGTGTGTGGCGCCGAGCACGGGGTGGGGAAACCCGGCGACAGGACCCGCTACAGACGGGTCGCCACCTCTGGTAACGTGATCAGCTCTTAGGGCCCTGGCGGGAATAAGGTTGCCATCTCGGCCGACGATGCATCCCGCCTCGCGGCGTTGCTCGTCGGTCACAGGCACCCGGCCTGCTCCCTCCTCGCGCCTGGCGAGCCGGGCGCTTCGCCGCCCGAGAGTCGGCAGCCTTATTCCCGCCAGGGCCCTTAGTAGCCCAGCAGCCGGAGGGCCTGTGCGGCGTCCGAGGCGCCCTCGAACTTGGGGTTGAGGTCCAGCGCCTTCTGCAGGGCGGCCCTGGCCAGCTCGATGTCGCCGGTCTTCATGTGGATGAGACCGAGGTGGTACTGGTAGGTGGCGTTGACCGGGTCCTTTTCGATCGCGAGCAGCTGCGCCGGCAGCGCCATCTCCGGCAGGTCCTTCCGGTAGTAGATCCACGCGAGCGTGTCGTTCACGTCCGGGTGCTCCGGGAGCTCTTCCTTTGCGACCTGGGCCAGCTGCAGCGCGATGTCGAGGTTCTGGTTGTTCTCGGCGTACAGCCACGCGAGGTTGGCGGCGGCGATCGGCGTCCTGGGATCGATCTCGAGCGCTTGCTCGTAGGCCCGCCGCGCCTCGTCGTCGCGATCGAGCGCCTGCAGCAGGTACCCGACCATGGTGTTGGCCGACACCGAGCGAGGGTCACGCTCGATCAGCGACTGGTACTCGCGAAGGGCCTGCTCCAGCCGCTGCTGGGACGCGTAGATCTGCCCCAGCATTTCGTAGGCCACCGTGTTGGTCGGATCGGCGGCAACCGCGTCCCGCAGCGTGCGCTCGGCCTGTTCCAGGTCGTTGGATGCGGTCCAGGCGCGTGCGGCGACCACGAGGAAGCGGGAATCGTGCGGACTCTGCTGGAGGCGCTCCAGCGCGACGTCACGCGCCGCCGACATGTTCCCCATCCGGATGTGCATCGCCACGAGGCCTTCGACCGGCTCCACTGAGTCGGGTTCGGCCTTCATGCCGCGCTCGAAGAACTCCAGGGCCGTGTCCGCCTCGCCGATCGCGTGGTTGAGCGCGCCCACGAAGGCCAGCACGTCGGCCCGCTCGGCCACCTGCTCCTGGTGGGGCGCGAGCGTATCAAGCGCGCGCGAGATCTGTCCCTTGGTCGCGTGCGCCTTCGCCACGATGAACGCGGCGTCGAGGCTGTCGGGCCGTCCTCGCAGCACCTGCTGGGCGAAGTCGATCGCGACGTCGGGGTCGCCCGTGGCCAGATACAGCCGCGCCAGCTCCATCTTGGCCGGCATCGACTGCGGCTCGAGGCGCAGGACTTCGTTGAACTCCTGAGCGGCCAGCTCGGGCTGCTGGCGGGCGGCGTAGGCCTGGGCCAGCGAGAAGTGCGCGGGCACCGAGGTCTGGTCGCGGTTGATCGCCTGGCGGAGCAGCGCGATCGCATCGTCCGCCTGCCGCTCCACCAACCGGAACTGGGCCTTGGTCATGAGCGGACGCGAGGCCTGCGGGTGCTGGGCAATGGCGTCGTCGAGGATGTCGTGCGCCTCCGACTGTCCCCCGGCGGCGTACCGGATCGCGGCGATACGGCTGCGTGCGTCGGGGAACCCCGCCGGGTCGGCGGCCGCGGTGGACAGGACCGCTTCTGCTTCGACGTCGCGCCCGAGGGCGATGTAGTAGTCGGCCAGGGCGAGCTTGGCTTGGACGGCACCGGTGGTCTCCGCGATGCGCTTGAGGTGCGCCTCCGCGTCCTCGGCGCGGTTGACGCCCAGGTAGAACGTCGCGAGCGCGCGGCTGCCGATGAAGTTCGACGGCTCGACCTCGACGCTGCGCTTGAGGGCGGCCTCGGCCTCCTCCATCCGTCCCTGCGCCCAGTAGAAGCTGCCGAGGGTCAGGTGGGCCTGCGCCGAGTCGGGCAGGGCTTCGACGGCCCGTTTGAGGTTTTCCTCGGCCTGCTCGGGCGACCCGTTCGCCAGCTGGAACAGCGCGAGCTCGGTGTAGGTCTCGCCGCGCGTGGGATCCAGCGAGATCGCGCGCTGGATGGCGGCCAGCGCGCTGCCGGTCCGCTTGAGTCCGGCCATGGCGTTGGCGTGCAGCACCTGGGCGACGACGTTGCTCGGATCGTTGCGCAGCGCCCGCTCGGCGATGACCCGCGCCAGATCGAACTGGCGGCTGAGCAGGAACATCGTCGCGCTCTTGATCTGCGGATCCACCGCACGCGGCATCAGCTCGGCGGCCAGCACGAACTCCTGCGCCGCCTTGCCGTAGTCCCTGGTCCGCTCGTACGCGAGCCCGAGCTGGTAGTGCGCTTCGCCGTTCTGGGAGTCCTTCTCGACGGCGTTCCGGAACTCGATGATGGCTTCCAGATCCCGACCCTCGGTCACGTACGCGTTGCCACGTTCGACGTGTTCCTCGGCCGTGGCGCCGACACAACCGGCACCCGCGGCGGCGAGCGTGAGGAGTGCCCCCAGAGCGCACGCGGACGGCAGGCGGTGGGCGAGCATCAATCCAGATTCGAGAGTACCACGCGCGCGTTGGTCGCGCCGGGGAAGTCCGAGCTCATCTTGAGCGCCGCGCTCAGCGACTGTTTCGCGAGCTCCAGATTGTCGAGCCCCGCGTAGGTCAGGCCGAGGTGGTACCGGTACACGGGGTTGTCCGGGTCGCGCTCGACGCAGCGCCGCAGGATGGGCAGCGCCTGGCCGAAGTCACCACGCTTGTAGTAGACCCAGCCCAGCGTGTCCTGGACCTCGATCTGGCCGGGCGTCAGCTCGACGGCCAGCGTGGCCAGCCGCAGCGCGGCGTCCAGGTCGCCACCCAGCTCCGCGTACAGCCACGCCAGGTTGTTGGCCGCCACCAGCGCACGGTCGTCGATGGCGAGCGCTTCTTCGTACCAGCGCAGCGCTTCGAAGGGCTTGCCCTGCGCCTGCAGGATCGTGCCCATCATCGTGGGTGGGCCGACGGCCCGGGGGGTCTTCTTCGCCAGCGCGCTGAACTCCGCGGCGGCCCGATCGAGCTGTCCGTCGGCGGCGTAGTTGCGGGCCAGTTGCTCGTAGGGAGCGGCGTTCTGCGGATCCGCCTCGATGGCTCGCCGCAGCAGTTCCGAGGCGCGCGGGCGATCGCCGGTCGTCGTGTACACGCGCGCCGCCAGCAGGAGCAGGGCCGGGTGCGTCGGCTGCCGGCCGAGGGCCCCGTCGATCAGCTCGAGGGCCCGGGTGGCGTTGTTCGAGGCCAGCTCGATCGCGATCAGGCCGTCGAGCGGCTCGACGACGTCCGGCTGTGCCTCGAGGGAGCGTTCGAAGAACGTGCGGGCACCGCCGAGGTCCTTGTGCAGGAGCCTGAGCGAGCCCGCGAGCCAGAGCACGTCCGCCCGCGTCCCGGCCACCCGCAGCAGCGCTTCGGCGAGCCGGTCTGCGCGCGGCAGGTCGCCCTGCGCGATGGCGGCCCTGAACGCGAACACCTGCGCCTGGAGGCTGCCCGGCGCGTCCCGCGTGACTTCCTCCGAGAACTCGCGGGCGCCTTCCGAATCGCCCATCGCCAGGCGGATGCGAGCCAGCTCGAGCTTGGCAGCCACGGACCCGGGGTTGATGCGGATGATGTCCGTGTACAGCTGGACGGCTTCCGGCGTGTCGCCGCGCCCGACGTGGATCGAGGCCAGCAGGTACCGAGCCACGATGGACTGCGGATCCGCGCGCAGCGCGGCCTCGGCACGCTCCTCGGCGCCCTCCGTGTCGCCTTCGCGCAGCAGGAAGTGCGCCTTGGTCAGGATGGCCCGGGCGTGCGCAGGGTCGGTCGTGATCGTGTCGTCGATGAGGGCGTGCGCGGCATCCGTACGGCCCGCGTCGTACTCGAGCGTGGCCAGCCGGCTGCGGGCTTCGCCAAAGCCGTCGGGCGCCTGTTCGAGTGCCGCGAGGATGGTCCTGGCGTCGCCGGTCCGGCCCAGGCTCAGATAGTAGTCGGCGAGCATCAGGCGTACCGGCGTCGTCGGCGTGGCCTCGACGAACTGGCGGAGGTGGGTCTCGGCCAGCGGGGCGCGACCGGTGCTCAGGTACAGCGTGGCCAGGGCGCGGTGGACCGCCACATTCTCAGGATCCACGTCCAGGGCCCGCTTGAGCTCGGCTTCGGTGTCCGTCACGCGTCCCTGCGCCCAGTAGAAGCTGGCCAGCGTCACGCGCGGGTTGCCGGATTCGGGATCGAGCTCGATGGCCCGCCTGAAGTTGGCTTCGGACTCCTCGGGCGACAGCGACAGCTGGAGCGCCCCCATGTCCGAGTAGGTGCTCGCCCGGGTCGGATCCAGGGCGATGGCCTGCTGGATCGCCAGCATCGCGGCGTCGAGCCGCTTCATGCCCGCCAGCGCGTTGGCGTTGAGGACCTGGGCGGGAATGCTCCGGGGGTTGACCGTCAGCACGCGCCGGGCACAGATCTGGGCTTCGGTGTACATCTTGCCTGCCAGCAGCATGTTGCCCGCCTTCATCTGGGCGTCCATGTCGTTGGGCAGCAGTTGTGACGCCCGGAAATAGACAAGGGCGGCGTTCTGCAGGTCCCCGAGTTCCATCAGGGCGTCGCCGAGCTTCAGGAAGGCGTGGCCGCGGGTCGGATCCTGCTGGGCGGCGGTGCGGAACTCGAGGACAGCCTCGCGATGCCGTCCTTCGGCGGCGTAGGCGTCGCCGCTGGCGATCACCTCGTCGATCGAGCGACTGCAGGCCGCCGTCCACAGCGCAATCGCCAGGAAGGCGCAGCGGCTGCCGCGGACGCTGACGGGCATGGCGGGCTACGCCGGGATGTGCCGCTCGAGCAGCGGGAAGAGATCGCGGACGAACTGCAGGCCGAGCGTGTCGGCCGTCTGCTCGCCGTCCTGGTCCATGTGGCCGATCGGCACGATCACGCGGACGAGGGCGCCGTCCGTCCGGTTCAGCCGGATGGCGTCCAGCACCATGTGAATCTTGCCCCAGTACTCGCTCGCGACGGTCCGGCCGTGCGCGTGGTACCAGTAGTACACCAGCATGCGCTCGCCGCTCTTCTCGATGATGTAGCGGTTCACGTCGCGCTCGACGCCGTCGATCCACACCGTCGTCGGACCGCCCGCCACCGGCAGCCAGCCCGCGCCCGGCAGGCAGTTCATCGGGGAGTGAATCGCCTCGCCTTCGCGCTGGCTCATGTAGTAGCCGATGTACAGCCCGACCGGCCGCCGGTCCTGCTCGGTGCGGTAGACGCGGTTGATCCAGTCGTCCACGCCCAGCACCGCCACGATGTCCTCGCCCAGATCCGCCGCGCGGGCCCCCTGGAAGCCGCCGATGAAGATCGGCAGCTCGGCGAGCGGCGTCCGCTCAGGAACCGGTTCGGTCGTCGATGTGCCGGCTGCCAGCGCAACGGCGGAGCCGACCAGGCACGCGCTGAGGGCGATCACGCGGAGGGACATCGATTGAAGGATCACGCGTGAGCTCCCTGCGGCCGGAGCCGCTCTGCGAGGGTGATTCCCGACACGATCAGGGCGCGGACGCCGAAGATGGCCGCGAACGCCACGACGAAGACGACCCAGCCGGAAAACTCGTGGAAGAAGCCCTCGGCGGCTTCCGGCCCGTAGAAGTGGGCCAGCAGCCCGGTGCCCGCGATGCGGAACCCGTTCGCGACGATTGCCACCGGGATGGTGCTGAGCACGATCGCGACGCGGACCAGCGGCCGCTGGTCGATGAAATAGCCGTAGACGATCCCCAGCGTGATGAGCGAGACGAGCGAGCGGATCCCGCTGCAGGCTTCGACGACCTCCAGCTTGGTGTGCGCCAGCACGATCACGTTGCCCTCCCGGAGCACCGGCACGCCGGCCGTGGCCAGCGCCACCTCGCCGAACTGCGAGGCCACCAGCTGCAGCGGAAACGCGATCTGGTTGAAGATGATCGCCGGCAGCGGCACCATCAGCACGAGAAACGCCACCGGGAAGGCCAGCAGGCGGAGGTGCTGCCATCCGAACAGGAACACGATCGCGCCGGTGATGACGCCGATGCCCGACATCCGCATCAGGAAGAGCTCGGCGCCCAGGGTGCCGGCGCCCAGCACGGCGACGCTCGCGAGCACGATGAGCAGCCCGGTGTTGCTCGGAGCCAGCGGCTGCGCCCGCAGCCGATCGCGGCGCTCCCACGCGAAGTAGAGCGCAATCGGAACGATCAGGAAGCCGTGGGAGTAGTTGCCGTCATTCGCCCAGTCGCGCACGAGGTTCGTCGCGACACTCCAGTAGAGGGCGGCGAACGCCACCAGCAGCGCCGCCATCTGCGCAAGGTGCAGCGGCGCGGGGATCCACGATCCGGACGATGCGGGCGGCGTAGGGGTGTCGACGGGCTGGCCCGAAACCGGGTATGGCGTCATCGCTGTCTGCTCACGGCGCTCCCTCGCTCAGAGGTGAAGTATACCAGCCCGATCGCGGCGCCGGCCGCACCCTGCCGTCGACCGGGCCGGTTCCTCTCAGGGGTGTGCGGAACGGCGGGCGCGCGCCTGGCGCTGCCGGGCGAGCAGACCGGCCACGCCGGTGCCCAACAGCAGGAGCGAGGTCGGCTCCGGTACGGCCCCGGGTAGACTCTGCGCGTCGTGGCTGAAGGGCGCGAACTTGTCGATGTCCATGTCGCAGCAGCCCTTCTTCTTGGGGTACCCCTGGGAGAGGACGCTCTCGATCGTCGCCCTGATGAAAGGACCCTGGTTCAGGCTCGGGGTCACGATCGAGATCGACGCACCGGCGTCGGCGGGGCGCTCGGCGCGTTCGGCGACGGGCGCGACGGCCCCCGGTGCGCTCAGGCCCCGGTCCACGTGAAGGGGTCCTCCAGAATCCCCGGCTCCGTCTTCAGGACGTCGAGCGGATGGTGAAACGTGCAACGGGCGCAGCAGGCGGGCACGCCGTGCGCCCGCCAGTTCCAGAGCGCCCGCACGCGGGGCGAGTTGTACAGCTCCGCGAGCGATTGCTCGCGCACGTTGCCCAGGCGCAGCTCCGGCTGATCGCCGACGCAGGGGCACCAGGTGACGGCTCCGTCAACGGAGATGTGCAGCGACAGCAGCGGCACCAGGCACTGACTGTCGGGAGCGGACCGCAGCGGCGCCCACGAGGCGCCGAACGGCAGGGGCCGCGAGGTATCGAGGGTGGTGAAGTTCGCATACCCGCCGGTCATGATCGAGAGCAGCGGGACGGGCGCGGCCGCGCCGAGCGTGTCCGCCACCCAGGCGTCGATCGCCGCGCGCGTCCGGGGCTTGAGCAGGCGGAAGGACAGGTAGACGCCGGTCGTGCGCAGCGCCAGGATCCGCCGGATCGACGCGACCGCCCGTGCGTAGGTGGGTCTCCCGGTCATGGCCCGGTACTCCTCTTCGTCGAGGCCGTACACGGAAATCTGCAGCCTGTCGAACCCGCGCACGATGGCTCCAGCGGTCGCGTCATCGTGGTGGTCGAGCATGACGGCGTTCGTCGTCGCGCCCACCTCGCGCACGGCCGGGTACCGGCGCACGATCGCTAGCCGAGCGAGGAGGTGCCGGTCGAGCAGCACGTCGCCGGTGACCGGTGTGAGCGACAGGTAGCCGCCGCCGATGCCGGCGTAGTCCCGGACGATCTGTTCGAACAGATCGAGCGGCATCACACGGCGCTCCCGTTGCTCGGTCGGGTACGCGCAGATGACGCAGAGGTTGTTGCAGGCGTTGACGGTTTCGCACTGCAGGCGCAGCGGGCGATAGACGGACCCGAACGTCAGGCCGCGGGCCTGCCGCGCCGTGTCGATGAACGGATAGGGCGCCCAGGGATCGTCCGGACGCGGGGTTCCGGCGGGCGGTCGCGAGACGAGGCGCCGCAGGCGGCTGACCGCCGGCCGTCCCAGTCCGCGCCACCAGTACCGGGGCCGATTGTGCAGGAGGAAGTCGAGGAGCGCCAGCCCGTATACCCGCACGGCGAGCGGGTGCGGGCGGGTGATCTGCAGCCGGCCGTCGAGCCGCCAGTCCCACTTCGCGAGGTACCACGCGGCCGAGACGCCCCCCGCGTGGCGCCGCGCGATCGCCATGCTGGCTGCGAGCGAGGCGTCCCAGTGGGCCACCGTCTTTGCGGCGGCGTGCACGCGTGCCGCCGCCAGCGGGCGGTCGATGTACCTCGTGCGGTCGGCGCCGACGTGCCGGACCAGCCGGAACCAGAAGTCGTAGTCCATGCAGAAGCGCAGGCGATCGTCGAGGCCGCCGAGCGCGTCCCACACCGGGCGGCGCACGAAGGCGGCCGGCTGGGCGATGTAGCAGGCGTGTTCGAGGCGCTGAGGTGCGTCGGGACGGGTCGGGTACGGGCCGATGGTCAGGCCGTCCTCGTCGATGAGCAGCGCCGCGCCGAACACCAGCTGCGTGTCGGGATGCGCCTGGAACGTACGCGCCACCAGGTCGAGGCAGCCGGGCAGCAGCACGTCGTCGCTGTTGAGGTACCCGATGATGTCGGCCGTGGTGTCTCGGACTCCGCGGTTGACGGCGTCCGCCTGTCCCGCGTCCGGCTCCGAGGTGAATGCCACCCGCCCGTCGTACGAGCGCAGGATGGCCAGCGTGTCGTCGGTGGAGCCGCCGTCACGGATCACGTACTGCAGCGGCTGATAGCGCTGCGCGAGCACGCTGTCGATGGTGGCGCCGATGAACCGCCCCTGGTTGAGGCTGGGCGTCACCAGCGCGATCGCCGGGCGGGTGTCCGGAGCGTTGCGGTCCTGCGGCATGGCCACCGGTAGTATGCCCCCCTCACGCTCCTCGAATCGCGCCGACGAGGGCGCGGCACACCTCGTCGATGTCCGCCTCCGACAGGGTCGGCGAGGAGGGGAGGTACAAGCCCTGCCGGCCGAGCCGCTCGGCCACCGGGCGGGTGCCTGCGGCGTCGCCGATGCCGCGACGCTGGAAGACCGGCTGCAGGTGCAGCGGGTGGAAGTAGGCCCGCGTCTCGATGCCGGCGGCGGCCAGCGCGCCACGCACCACGTCCCTGTCCGGAACCCCGTCCGCGAGCACCACGCCGTACATCCACGAGGTGCTGAACGCCCACGGGTGCTCCACGGGGAGCTGCAGGCCCGGGAGGCCCGCGAGCCGCGTCCCGTACGCCCTCGCCACGGCCCGTTTGCGAGCCACGATCGCGTCGAGACGATCCATCTGCGCGACGCCGATGGCCGCGTGCAGGTTGCTCATCCGGTAGTTGAAACCGGCCACCTCGTGCACGAACTTGTCGGGACCCGAGTAGCCGAGATTGCGGAGTGACCGTGCCCGCTCGGCAATCGCGCCGCTCCGTGTGACGAGCATCCCCCCCTCGCCGGTCGTGATCGTCTTGTTCGCGTAGAAGCTGAAGCAGCCGACGTCTCCGAGGCCGCCCACCGGACGGTCCCGATGCCGGGCTCCCTGAGCCTGCGCGGCGTCCTCGATCACGTACAGGCCGCGCTCGCGGGCGATGTGCACCACCGGGTCCATGTCCACCGGGTGCCCGAAGAGGTGCACGGGCATCACGGCCCGTGTGCGGGGCGTGATCCGGCGGCCGATCTCCGCGGGGTCCATGTTGCCGGTCGAGGGCTCCGAATCGACGAACACCGGCGTCGCCCCGGCATGGACGACGGCCAGCGCCGTCGCGATGTTGGTCAGTGCCGGCACGAGCACTTCGTCGCCGGGACCGATCTCGAGCGCGGAGACCGCGAGGGCCAGGGCGGTCGTGCCGCTGGTCGTCGCCACGCCGTGGGCGACACCGCACCCGTCGCTGACCAGCCGCTCGAAGCGGGTCAGGTAGTCGTTCGGTACGGTGCCGGAGAGTGCCCCGCGATCGATGGCGTCGGCCGCCATGGCGGCCTCCTCGGGACCGAGCGCCGGCTCGAACACAGGAATCCGGGGTCTACCCATCGGCCGCGGCCCGCAGCACGTGCGCGATCCGGCGTGCGTCGTCCGGCGTCAGGCGCGCGCTGGACGGGACTTCGAGCCCACGCGCCGAGAGGTCGTCCGCGTGCGGGAACGGCGTGCGGTCCTCACAGGCGGGGTGGCGGTGCATCGGGTGGAACACGCCCCGCGCCGCAATCCCGCGTTCGGCGAGCCGGGCGATGAGCCGATCCCGGCTGACCGGTGTGTGTGGGGACGTGAGCACGGGGCAGCGCCACCAGGCGCCCCGGCGGCCGTCGAGTTCCGGCACCGTCGCGAGGCTGCTGCCGGCCAGCGCCTCGGTGTAGGCCGCCGCAAGGGCGCGCTTCGCGGTCACCACGGCGTCGAGCCGCTCGATCTGCGCGACGCCCACGGCCGCCGCCAGGTTGGACAGGCGGTGGTTCAGCACGGCCCGATCGGCGGCCCGGTTGTCGGGCGAAGGGGCCCGGAGTTCCGCGACGCGGCGGGCAAGACCGGCATCGGATGTCAGGACCATGCCCCCTTCACCTGTGGCCATGAGCTTGTTGTGAAAGCTCAGGCAGGCCACGTCCGCGAGGCTGCCGACCGGGCGGTCCTTGTACCGGGCTCCGAATGCCTGCGCCGCGTCTTCGATCACGGCACAGCCGTGCCGGTGCGCCAGCGCCACGATGGCGTCCATGTCGGCAGGGTAGCCGTAGAGGTGCACCGCCAGCACGGCGCGCGTTCGCGGCGTGATGCGCGCGGCCACCGCAGCAGGATCGATTTCGAAGCGGCCGGGCGTGCAGTCGGCGAACACGGGCACGGCGCCATGCAGCGTGATGGCCCAGATGCAGGCCGAAAACGTGAGCGTGGGGACGATGACCTCGGCGCCGGGCCCGATCCCGAGCGCCCTGACCGCCAGCAGGAGAGCGGACGTGCCGCTGCTGACCGAGACGGCGTGTTCGACGCCCGCATACCGGGCCGCCAGGCGTTCGAGTTCGGCGACGTACGGTCCCTGCCAGGACAGCCAGCCGGAACGGATGCAGTCGGTCAGCGTCTCGATCTCGCGATCGCCGACGACCGGTTCGTCGAGCGGGATCATGGCTGGCGGGACCGCACGGCACGGGCGACGGCACCCAGCGACCAGTCGCGGTCGGTCAGCGGCTCCCCGGGGCGAGGGAACGGGAAGATCTCGAGCACGTCGAATCCCGCCGCTTCGAGGTGGAACGTCAGCTCCTGCGGCAGCAGGTAGCGGACCGTCTGCGCCTCGGTGACGAGGTCGAGGCCGTCCGGTCCGCCGGTCACCAGCAGTTGCTGCGTGAGGGTGACCGTCTGCGCCGTGGTATCCACCACCGGCGTGGCGAATCGCCAGAGCGAGCGGGTACCGTCGGTGGCCTGCTTCAGCCTGGGCACGGGGCCCTCACGCAGGACCGCGTTGCCGTTCCACACATCACAGACGAGCAGGGCCCCGTCTGCCAGCGCGTGCCGGATGGCGCGGAGGGCCGCGTGCAGGTCGGCGTTCGACCGCTGGAAGCCCAGGACCGCGAACAGGCAGACGCAGGCGTCGGCAGGCGCGGGCAGCGACAGCGCGGCGATCTCCTGCCGGTGCAGCGTCACGTCGGCCCCGCTCGCCGTCACCTTTCGCGCGGCGCACTCGAGCAGGCCCTCCGAGCGATCCACCCCGATGACGCGGTATCCGCGGCGAGCCAGCTCGATCGCGTGGCCACCACTGCCGCACCCGGCGTCGAGGATCGTCCGTGGGGCGGCGCCGTAACGCGAGAAGACGGCCTCGACGAGGTCACACTCGGCCGCGTAGTCCTTGTCCGAGTAGAGAAGATCGTAGTAGCGCGCGAAGGGCCGGCCGTACGGAGCGGACATGTGCGCTCAGAGGAGTGCCTTGTCCGGGAGGTACGGGCCGTTCTTGACCTCGATCAGCTCGGCGTCCTCGAGCACGCGGATGCCGTAGCCGCCGCGGCGGAGGACGAACACGTCGCCCGCCTTCAGCGTCACGCGCGCGAACGCTTTCCGATGGGCCCCGTACAGGTCCACACGAACCCGCCCCCGGCGTACGATCAGGCACTCCTGCAGGCGCTCGGTGACCCGCCTGCGGGGCACATGGCGGTGCGCGGCGAGGTCGGTGCCTTTCGCATCCTTCATCGTGAGCACCTGCAGCGGGTCCCGGGCATCGGTGACGGCGGTGTGCCCAGTCTCGAAGCGCCGGACGAGGATGCCGACGAGCGTCCGGTTCCGGTAGAAGCGCCGCATGATTCAGGCCGCGGACCGGCTCGACGCCGGCGTCCCTGAGCCGGCCGGACCCTCGATGCAGGGCAGGTGCACGGTGAAGGCGCTGCCGCGACCCGGCTCGCTCGACACCGTGATCCGGCCGCCCATCATCTCGGCGAGCCCTTTCGCCAGCGAGAGACCGAGCCCGGTGCCACGCGTCTGGGCGGCCGTGGCCGACGGGCTCCGGTAGAAGGGCTCGAAGATCCGGGGGATCTCCGCGGGGCTGATGCCCATGCCGCGGTCGGCGACCGTCACACGCACCTCGCGGCGTCCGGCCTCGTCCGTGTTCAGCCGCGCGTCGATGCCGATCCAGCGCCGCTGGCGCCCGTACTTGAGCGCGTTGGTCACGAGGTTCTGGAGACACTGCGACAGGCTGACGACGTCCCCCATCACGGCCGGCAGGTCGCGCTCCACGTGGCAGCTCAGCTCGAACTGTTCGGCGCGCACAAGCCCTTCGGTGCTCGCCAGCGTCGCCTCGATCGCGTCGCCCACGGACACCGGGCGCAGGGCCACGCGGTTGGCACCGCGCGCCTGCCTGGCGAACAACAGCACTTCCTCGACCAGCGTGGACAACTGCCGGGCCTGCCCGGCGATGACCGATCCGTACTCGACCAGTTGATCCCGTCCCCGGACCACGCCCTGACTGATGTTGTCCGCCGCGGAGCAGATGACGGCCAGCGGCGTCCGCAGCTCGTGCGAGACGGTGGTGACGAAGTCCATCTGCAGGGCCGCCAGCCGCTGCGCGCGGTGGCTGGCCATCACCAGCATCGCAATCGAGGTGACCAGCAGCGCCAGTGCGCCGAGGCTCATCGTGAGGTCACGGTGGTACGTGTCTTCGAGGAAGGCGCCGAGCGCCCCCCCGCGCCTGTGGCGCACCACGAGCGTCCAGTCGTCTGCGGGCGCCGCACCGGCCGGCAGCGGATACCAGACGATCGTGTCGACCACCGCGCTCCGGTGCTCGGGAATCGCGTGGAAGATTTCGATCGGTGACGGACCCCGCCCCGTCAGGTCGCGGGCGAAGATGTTGAGCGTGCCGTCGGCGTCGGGCACGGGTCCGGCGCCGAACCCCTCGTCCGAGGTGTAGAGCGGGGGAGATGCGCCCGCCGTGACGGCGACCTCGTAGTCCAGGCCGTCAGTGCCTTCGAAATAGCGGTGTGCGAGCGTGGGCAGGATCACGTCCGTCAGGACGCCGGCGTCGAAGGACACCAGCGCCCACTCCGGCGCCGGCGAGCCCGTGCGGCGGACCAGTGCCAGGTGGCCCGGGTCGAACGACCAGGCCGTGTTCGTGACGCGCGACAGGTCGGCGAACGCCGGTGCCGAGGTCGGCCAGGGTGCCGGCTCCAGCCTGCCCGTGCCGCTGTCCAGGCGCCGCGCGCGGCCGGTGCCGGATGGGCCCGGCTCCAGCAGGTAGACGCCGCCGATGAACGCGGGGTAACGGGCCAGGGCGGTCCACTCGCGATACCGGAGCGCGTACTCCGCGTCGCTGGCCGGCTCGACAAAGAGCGTCCGGGCCGCCTCGTCGAAATTGCGCTGCAGGTCGAGGTGCCAGTTCACCATCGACATCTGCAGCGTGTCGGCCAGCCGCACGCCGGTCGCCTCGTTGATCTCGCGGCTCCAGCGGTACTGCAGCACGGTGAAGACGATCAGGACGCACGTCGTCAGGATCACGGCGGCCGTCAGCAGGTGCCCGCGCGGCCGGACCATCACGCGGGGCCCTCCGGCCGGAACTTGTAGCCCAGGCCCTGTACCGTCAGGAAGAAGCGGGGCTGCTTCGGTTCGGGCTCGAGCTTCTGCCGGAGCGAGGCGACGTGCACGTCAACCGTCCGCGTGAACATCTTGCCGCTGTAGCCCCAGACCTCGGTGAGCAGGTGTTCCCGGCTGAGCGTCGCGCCGGAGTGCTCCAGGAAGTAGCGCAGGAGCTGGAACTCACGGGCGGACAGCCGGACCGGCTGCCCGTCGAGCGTGGCCTCGGTGCCGCGCAGGTCGACCCGGGCCGTGCCGAACTGCACCACGTCGCCCGCGGCAGTCGCCCGGCTGGGGGCGCGCCGGATCAACGCTTCGACGCGCGCGATCAGTTCCTGCATGTTGAACGGCTTGGTGACGTAGTCGTCCGCGCCGAGCTTGAGGCCCCGGACCTTGTCGGCCGTCCGGCCCAGGGCGGTCAGCATCAGGATCGGGGTGATGAGGCCGGCACGCCGGATCTCCTGGCAGACTTCGAGGCCGCTCAGCCGGGGCAGCATCAGGTCGAGCAGGATCAGGTCGAAGGGCTGAGAGGAGGCCTTCTCGATCCCCTCCTCACCGTCCGCGGCACACTCGACCTCGTAGCCCTCGCTCCGCAGGCGATCGCCCAGGGTCATCCGCAGGGCGGCTTCGTCCTCGATGAGGAGAATGTTGTCCTGCATGCCGTCGGGCCATTATAGCGACCGGCCTCTTGTGGGCCGTGAGTCCCGGCCCCGGCGTGGCCCGCCGCCTTGACGCTTCGTCGAGCGACCCGGTAGACTGAGGGGCGTTCATGGCTGCTGACCGCACCGGTGTCGTTCTGCAGGCCGTCGGCGCGATCGCGCGCGGGCCGGTCGGGATCTGCCGTGCGGCCGGCATTGGCGTCATTATCGGCGGGATTATAGGCATTCCCGGGGCGATCCGCGCCGGGAACGGGTGGATGATGCCGGCGTAGGACGACGCCAGCCGTCAGGGTCAAGAGGCCATCATCCACCCCGGATGATGGCCTTTTTTCGTTCAGGGGCCGCGGGGAACGTCCGATAGATCTTCTGTCGGCGGTCACGGCCGGCCGAGGCGAGGGAGCATGAAGCGCACGGGTGCACAGGCAGTCTGGGAGTCGTTGGTGCGGATGGGGGTGACGACCGTCTTCGGCTACCCCGGGGGAGCGATTCTGCCCACCTACGACGCGCTGCCCGAGTTTCCGTCACTCCGTCACCTCCTGGTCCGGCACGAACAGGGGGCGACCCACATGGCCGACGGCTACGCGCGTGCCAGCGGGCGCGTCGGCGTCGCCGTGGCGACATCCGGGCCCGGCGCGACGAACATGGTGACCGGCATGGCGACGGCGATGATGGACTCGTCGCCGATCCTCTGCATCACCGGTCAGGTGGGGAGTTCGCTCATCGGCACCGAGGCCTTCCAGGAAACCGACATCACCGGCGTGACGCTGCCGATCACCAAACACAACTACCTGGTGACCCGGGCCGAGGAGATCGCCCCGACGCTCCGGGAAGCGATGTACGTCGCGCAGGCGGGGCGGCCGGGCCCCGTCCACGTGGACATCACGAAGGACGCGCAACAGGCGAGCTGCGAGTTCGAGTGGGACGACAGCGAGATCCAGTTGCCCGGGATGCGGCCGCCCCCGCTGCCGTCCGCCGAGGCGATCCGGCAGGCCGTCGCGCTGATCAACGGCGCGAAGCGCCCGCTGATCTTCGCAGGCCACGGCGCATTGCTGTCCGGGGCGATCGACCGGCTGCGGGAGCTGGCCGAGCGCGGCGACATCCCGGTCGCGATGACGCTGCTCGGCATCGGCGGCTTCCCGGCCGAGCACCCGCTCAACCTGGGCATGATGGGCATGCACGGCGAAGCATGGGTGAACTGCGCCATTCAGGAGGCCGATCTGCTCATCGCCTGCGGCATGCGGTTCGACGACCGGGTGACCGGCAACCTGAAGAACTACGCTGCCAAGGCCCGCAAGATCCACATCGACATCGACCCCACCGAGTTCAACAAGAACGTCCGCGTGGACGTGCCGCTGGCCGGTGACCTGCACGAGGTGCTCGGGGCGCTCCTGCCGCACGTGGAGCGAACCCCGCGGGCGGAGTGGCACGCCTGGATCGCCGGGAACAAGGGGGGGGAGGCCGTCCGCGACATCACCAACCTGCCCGACGACGGCCACCTGTACGCGGCACACGTCATCCACGACCTGTGGAAGGCGACCGGCGGGAAGGCGATCGTCTGCACGGACGTCGGGCAGCACCAGATGTGGGAGGCGCAGTACTACAAGCACAACGCGCCGCGGACGCTCATCACGTCGGGTGGGCTCGGCACGATGGGGTTCGCCCTGCCGGCGGCCATCGGGGCGAAGCTGGCCAGGCCGGACGCGGACGTATGGGCCGTCGCCGGCGACGGCGGCTTCCAGATGACGATGGCCGAGCTCGGCACCATGGCGCAGGAGCAGGTGAAGGTGAACGCCGCGATCATCAACAACGGCTACCTGGGGATGGTCCGGCAGTGGCAGCAGTTCTTCTACGAGAAGCGCTACGTTGCCACGCCGATCCTGAGCCCGGACTACGCGAAGGTGGCGGAGGCCTACGGCCTGAAGGGGCTGACCGTGCGCCAGCGGCGCGACGTGATCCCGGCTGTGGCCGCGGCCCGTGCGCACGGCAAGGCGGTGATCATCGACTTCCAGGTGGAGCAGGAGGACTCGGTGTACCCGATGGTCCCGACCGGCGCCGCGCTGCACGAGATGATCCGCCGCGACGAGATCGTCAGCCCGATCGTGGAAACCGGCGCCAGCGTCTGAGCCGCCGGGCACGAGCCGGCCCCCGCCTGGCCGAAGATCGGCCTTCGTAGCGGCCAGCTCCAGCTGGCCGTCCTTAGTACGCGAGCAGATCGCGGGCGGCTGCGACGACCTTGGCGGTGGTCGGCAGGTGCGCCTCTTCGAGCACGGGCGCGAACGGCACCGGTGTGTCGGCGGCGGCGACGAGCTGGACCGGGGCGTCCAGGTCGCCGAACGACCGGCGCACGATCTCGGCGACGATCGTCGTCCCGAAGCTGCCCGTTCGCGGCGCCTCGCACGTGACCAGGGCCCGGCTGGTCTTCGCGACCGATGCGGCGATCGTGTCGATGTCGAGCGGCAGCAACGTGCGCAAGTCGATGACCTCGACCGACGCGCCGTCCTCCTGTTCGAGCCTGTGGGCGGCTTCGAGCGCCCGGATCGTCTGCGAGCCGAACGAGACGATCGTGAGGTCGGTGCCCTCCCGGGCCACCCGTGCCTTGCCGATCGGCACGACGTAGTCGCCTTCCGGCACGGGCAGGTTCAGCTCCTGCGGCAGCTTCTCGGGCTTGAACCGGTAGTAGTTCTTGTATTCGAGGAAGAGGACCGGGTTTCCGTCGCGCACGGCGGCCTTCAGCAGCCCCTTGGCATCGAACGCGGTGATCGGGGCCACGATCTTCAGCCCGGGTGTGGAGGCGAACCACGACTCGGGGTTCACCGAGTGGTACATGGACGTGTTCGTCGCCCAGCCCGAGGGGAAGCGGAACACGATGCCGACCGGGCCCATGTCGCGAACCTGCTGCGTGGCCGCGTAGTTCACGATCATCTTGAAGGCTTCCGACGCGAAGTCGGCGTACTGGAACTCGACGATCGGCCTGAGACCGGTCAGGACCGAGCCGAGCGCGAGGCCCACGAAGCCCGCTTCGGCGATCGGCGCGTCGATGATGCGGCGCTGGCGGAAGGTGGCGTCCTTCCGGTTCCACGCCTCGTTCCAGTCGAGGCCGTCGTAGCGCTTCGAGA
This sequence comes from Acidimicrobiia bacterium, assembly GCA_016871255.1. Classification (GTDB taxonomy): domain Bacteria; phylum Acidobacteriota; class Vicinamibacteria; order Vicinamibacterales; family UBA2999; genus VFZH01. The sequence continues at coordinate 29,926 of VFZH01000021.1, forward strand.
AGCCTTCGGTGACCTTGAAGGCGCCGTTCGACACGCCGATGTCCTCGCCGATCATGTAGACGTTCGGGTCGCGGTCCAGTTCCTCCATGAGGGCTTCACGGATCGCCTGGTGGTAGGTGATGGTGCGCCCGGCGGCCGGAGGCGCCGCGAGGGCGTTCTCGTGTGCGGGCGACGGCGCGAACACCTCCGACTCGATGTCGACCGGGACCGGCGCGGGGCTCTGCTCGCTCTTGATGGCGGCGGCCCGGACCTCGTCCGCGATCCGCCTGTCGAGCTCGCGGAGATCGTCGACGGTGGCGATGCGCTGCTTCAGGAGCCGGTCGCGGAACGTGGCGATCGGGTCCTTGGCCTTCCACGTGGCGAGCTGCTCGGCCGGCACGTACGAGGTGAAGGGGTCGGCCAGCGAGTGCCCGTCCATGCGCATGGACACGGCCTCGATGATGGAGACGCCGCCGGTCTCGCGGACGCGCGCCAGCGCCCGGCTCACCGTGTCGTAGACGGTGACGACGTTGGTGCCGTCAATCCAGTACCCGTCCACGTCGCGCCCGTAGCCGAGCGAGCGGAGCGCGAGCGTGGGGGTGGCGTATTCGAGCCGGTTCGGCGTGCCGAACGCCCACTGGTTGTTCTCGATCAGCAGGACGAGCGGAATGCGCATCGCCGAGGCGATGTTGAGCGCTTCGTGGACGTCGCCCGTGCTCGTGGTGCCGTCCCCGACGAACGCCAGCGCCACGCTGTCGCGGCCCTGGTACTGCTCGCCGAACGAACAGCCGACGCCGAGCGGGATCAGGGTGCCGAGGTGGCTGATCAGGCCGACGACGCGGGATGGCTGGTGCCCCATGTGCAGGCTGCCGTCCCAGCCGCGCGACAGGCCGTCCATGCGCCCGCAGGCCTGCGCGATCGCGCGGGACGGCGGCACGCCGCGGACCAGGAACGCCGCGAGGTCGCGGATGGCCAGCGTCGTCCAGTCGCCCGGCTGCAGCGCCATCGAGGCGCCGACAGCCGTGGCCTCGTTGCCGGTGCACGGGAGGTGTTTGCCGAGGGCGATGCCCTTGCGCGACATCTTCACGATCTCGATGTCGGTGGCCCGCGTCAGCGCCATGAAGTAGTAGCACTGGAGCAGCTGATCTCGGGAGAAGCCGTCGATGACCGGGGCGGGCAACCACGACAACCCGCTGACGGACACGTGCAGCGAGCGCTGCTCGAGATCGCGCGTGACGTCGAGCTGCTCGAGCTCCGGATAGATGTCGGCAAGGGTGCTGATCATGGCTGGTGGACGGTGGCAGCTGGTTCGTGGTGGACCGACCCCGCTTCGGAACGGAGGTGTCACGGGCGCGCCCGTACGCCCGGTATTCGCAAGAGCCATGACAACATAACAGATCGTTTCATCGGGCGCCAAACCGCATGGGCTCGTTTCGTGGACCGCCAGCCCCAGCCGGACGAAGCCGAGGGCCGCGCGGGACGTCCAGCCGGTGCGGTTGGGTTTTTCCGGGCCAGATGGTAGAGTCTTGGGGTGATGGTCGCCGCAGCCGGCTGCGCGTGTTGTTGTTGCCCCAGCGCTCTGCTGGTTCCGGGGCCCTTCCGCACATTCAGGTGAGCAGGCCCGCTCGACAGGCGAGCGGGACACGACGAATCGGAAGCCCGGGACGAGCCGCCCGGGCTTTTTTTTTGCACGGCCTCCGTGTGATCGACGATGACTGCACTGGCACGAACGACCCGGCCACCCGCACCAGCGATGGCGTCCCCGCGTGACCCTGGGACGCCCCCGTCACCTCTCCGCCTCGACCACCTCCAGCGCCTGGAGGCGGAGAGCATCCACATCATGCGCGAGGTGGCGGCCGAGTTCGAGCGGCCGGTCATGCTCTATTCGATCGGCAAGGACTCGTCGGTGATGCTGCGGCTCGCCCAGAAGGCGTTCCATCCGGCGCCGCTGCCGTTCCCGCTGCTCCACATCGACACCAGCTACAAGTTCCGCGAGATGATCGAGTTCCGCGACCGGATGGCGGCGTCCGTGGGCGCCCGACTGATCGTGCACACCAACCGTGAGGCGCTCGCCGACGGGACCGAGCCCTTCGCCGTGGGCACGCAGCGCTGCTGCGGGCTGCTGAAGACGAAGGCGCTCCTCGACGCACTGCGCGAAGGCGGGTTCGACGCCGCGTTCGGGGGCGCCCGCCGCGACGAGGAGCGGTCGCGCGCCAAGGAGCGCGTCTTCTCGCTGCGCGACGCGCACGGACAGTGGGACCCGAAGCGGCAGCGCCCGGAGCTGTGGAACCTGCTCAACAGCCGCCTCAATCCCGGCGAGAGCATCCGCGTGTTCCCACTGTCGAACTGGACCGAAATCGACATCTGGCAGTACATCCACGCGGAGAACATCCCGGTCGTGCCGATGTACTTCGCCCGCGATCGCGAGGCGATCGTGCGCGGCGACTCCATCATGATCCGGGAGCAGTCGTTCGTGCCGCTGCTGCCGGGCGAGCGGCCGCAGATCGTCAAGTGCCGCATGCGCTCGCTGGGCTGCTCGCCCTGCACGGGCGCCATCCGCTCCGATGCCGACACGGTCCCGAAGATCATCGAAGAGCTGGTGGCCGTGCGCCAGTCCGAGCGCCAGCTGCGCGTCATCGACCACGACCAGGACGGGTCGATGGAGATCAAGAAGCGCGAGGGGTACTTCTAGGTGGCGCCCGGGGGCGGCCTCGACCCGTCATCGTCCGGCCTGCTGCGCATCTGCACCGCCGGCAGCGTCGACGACGGGAAGAGCACGCTGATCGGACGGCTGCTGCACGACTCGCAGGCGATCTACGAGGACCAGATCCGGTCCGTCGAGGCGGCCTCGAAGAGCCGGACGGCCGGGCCGATCGACTTCTCGCTGTTCACCGATGGGCTGAAAGCCGAGCGCGAGCAGGGCATCACGATCGACGTGGCGTACCGGTACTTCGCCACGGCGCGGCGCAAGTTCATCCTCGCGGACACGCCGGGCCACGAGCAGTACACCCGGAACATGGCCACCGGCGCGTCGACCGCCGAGCTCGCCATCCTGCTGGTGGACGCCCGCCACGGCGTCCGGGAACAGTCGCGCCGTCATGCGCGCATCGCCCGCCTCCTGGGCATCACCCACTTCGTGGTGGCCATCAACAAGATGGACCTGGTGGACTTCGACCGGGCCGTGTTCGACGGCATTGCCGCCGAGTTCGCCCGGATCCTCGACGGGGCGAGCGCCGTCACCATCCCGATGAGCGCCCTGATGGGGGACAACGTCATCACCCGGAGCCAGCGGACACCCTGGTACGAGGGCGTCAGCCTGCTCGAGCACCTGGAAGCCGTGGACGTGGACACCGATGTCACGGGCAAGGCCTTCCGCTTTCCGGTGCAGATGGTGCTCCGGCCGCACCACGAGTTCCGCGGCTTCGCCGGGCAGATCCAGTCTGGCGTGATTCGGGCGGGCGACCAGGTCACCGTCTGGCCTGGTGGCCGGTCGACGGCCGTCAGCCGCATCGTCAGCTGGGAAGGGGATCTCCCCTCCGCGTTCGCGCCGATGTCGGTGACGCTGGTGCTCGAGGACGAAATCGACATCAGCCGGGGCGACATGCTCGTCGCCGGACCGGTCCAGGTGGGGCAGCGCTTCACCGCGGACATCGTGTGGATGGACGAGCGGCCGCTCGAGTCGACGCGGGTGTACCTGCTGAAGCACACGAGCCGGATCGTGACGGCGGAAGTGGACCGCCGTCTGGAGCTGAACGAGATCGGGCCGGCAGCGGTGCGGACGTCACGGCCGTTGATCTTCGACGCGTACCGCGAGAACCGGGCGACCGGGAGCTTCGTGCTGATCGACCCGGCCACCAACTTCACCGCCGGCGCCGGGATGATCGGCGCCTTCGAAGCCGAGGCTGCGGCAGCAGGCCACGAAGGCGCGGCCGAGCGGCTGGCGCGCCTGGCCCGGCGCGCGGGGAGCGACCGCGAGGCCGTCGACGCGGTGCGCGTGGCGCTCGAAGAGATTCTGGGGAAGTAGCGCGCAGACGCGAAATCCCGAAGCTCCATCCCAAGGACGGAAGCGAAGGGCTCGCGAATGACGTGAGCTGTCGTGGCGCCGGCCTGCCCTCATCGACGTGCGCGTCGCGTGAAACGGCCGACCCGCGGAGACGGCGGCGCCGGCGCATGCCCGGCCTCCCGGAATCGAGCGGTCGCAGCGGACGACATGGCTCGTCGGTCAGCGTGACCGTTCGGGATTCGGCGGTTGGGACTTGGAATGGGATTCGGGCCTGGAGGTTCGGGACGTGACGCTGTCAGGATCCGCCCTCGGCACCGCGACCGCCGCCTGAAGCGGGCGGTCGCGGGGATCGCCTGGGTAGAAGACCCGCTCGAGGAACAGGCCGGAGGCGGGTGCCGTCAGTCGCGCGGGCAGGTCGCTGGCGCCGTCCAGCAGCGCCGCGGCCTCGGCTTCTCCAAGCCGGCCGCGGCCCACCTCGACGAGCACGCCGACGAGCCGCCTGACCATCTTCCAGAGGAAGTGTGAACCCTCGACATGGACGACGAGCAGGTCGCCGTCCTCGTGCAGGTCCATCGTCTCCAGGTGGACCTCGGTCGAGGCGTCCTCCGGGTCGGCATCGGAGAACGCGCGGAAGTCGTGGAAGCCCACGAACGCCGCGGCCGTGCGGCGCATCGCGCCCGGATCCAGCTCGTCACGGACCCACCAGACGAACGGCTTGGCGAACGCGGTCCGCCGCCGGGCGATCTGGTAGACGTAGCTGCGCGCGACGGCGTCGTGGCGGGCGTGAAAGCGGCGGGGGACACGCTCGATGCTGAGAATGACGATGTCCGAGGGAAGGGCGTCGTTGACTCGCCGCCGCACGGTCTCGGGAGGCAACGTGGTGGCGAGGTCCAGGTGCGCCACCTGCGCCAGCGCGTGGACGCCGGCATCGGTGCGCCCGGCGCCGTACAGCTCGAAGTCGCGGATACCCGTGGCTTCGACGACGGCGCGCGTCATCTCGCCGGCCACGGTCCGCGCGTTCTTCTGGATCTGCCAGCCGCGATACCGCGTGCCGGCGTACTCAATCGCGAGCTTCAGCCGCATGCATGCGCTGGATCGCGTCGCCGAGCGCCCTGATCTCCTCGCCGTAGGTGGCCCAGTCGCCCGCGCGCTGCGCGGCGATCGCGCGGTCGTAGCGGCGCTGCGCCTCGCCAGCCAGCCCCACCAGCGAAGCCGGCGTGGCGTCCGCCGCCGGACCGGGCGCGGGCACGGCGGACGTCAGGGACACCGCGGGAGCCTCGATCGGTGCCCCGTTCTCCCCACCGAAAATCCGCTGGATGGCCGAGTCGAGCGAGTCTTCCATGACGATGGCGTTGCCGTAGGCGACGACGACCCGCCGGAGCTCGGGGATGCGGCCGCCCTCGCCGCGCAGGTACAGCGGGCGCACGTAGATGAGCGATTCCTCGATCGGAATGACCATCAGCGTGCCCCAGATCACCTGCGAACCCTGCTGGTTCCAGAGCGTGATCTGCGGCGCGATCTCCTGGTCCTGGTTCATCCGGGCCACGACTTGCCTGGGCCCGAAAACGACCTTCTGCTTCGGGAACTGGAAGACGCGCAGTGTGCCGTAGTGCTCGCCGTCGCTGCGCGCGACGAGCCAGGCGGCCAGGTTGTCCTTGGCGCGGGGCGTGAACGGCAGCATCTGGATGAACTCCGGCTCCGCTTCACCCGGCAGCCGCATGATCGTGTAGTACGGCTGCATCGGCCGCGCCTCGCGTCCGTCCTCGACCGACGGAATCTCCCACTGGTCCTCGCGGTTGTAGAAGACCGCCGGCTGCGTCATGTGGTACGTCGCGTAGACGGAGGACTGGAGGGCGAAGAGATCTTCGGGGTAGCGGACGTGCTCGCGGAGCGACGCGGGCATGTCCGCGAGCGGACGCAGCAGGCCGGGGAACGCCCGTGCGTAGGCGGCCGCGATCGGGTCGCGGTTGTCGGCCAGGTAGAGCGTGGTGGTGCCGTCGTAGGCGTCCATCACGATCTTCACGGAGTTGCGGATGTAGTTGATCCCCCGGACGCCCGGCGTGGCGTAGGGATAGCGATCCGTCACCGTGTAGGCGTCGAGCATCCAGGACAGCCGGCCGTCGGCCAGCACCAGGTACGGATCCGCGTCGAAGAGGAGGAACGGCGCGATCAGGCGCGCCCGCTCCCGCACGTTCCGGTGGAAGATGATCCGGCTCTCGTCGGTGATGTCGTTGCTGAGCAGGATCTGGTACGAACCGAAACGCAGCGCGAAGAGCGCCTTGCGCCAGAGCGCGTTGATCGGCACGCCGCCCGTGCCGTCGTACTGCGTGAAGACGTTGTCGTCCCCCTTCGGGTAGTCGAACTCGCGGGTGTTGGTCCTCACGATGACGTAGTCGTTCGACAGCTCGCCGAAGTAGATGCTCGGCTGGTCGACGGTGAGCCCCTTCGATGTCTCGGGCGGCAGGTTGCCGACGAAGAGCACCGGCAGGCCCTGCGACGTGACCTCGTTGACGGGACCGAGTGTCAGCCCGTAACCGTGCGTGAACGTCAACCGCTCGTTCACCCACGTGCGATTGGGCAGGGACGAGGAGTTCAGCTCGCGGGCCGACAACATGACCTGCCGGAGCTCGCCGTCGATCCGGTACCGATCGTTGTCCACCGAGACGAAGTCGTAGTAGGTGCGGATCTCCTGCATCTGGCCGAACGTGTCGAGCAGCGGCTGGTGATCCCACAGCCTCACGTTGTCGAGCGTGGCGCCGTTGGCCGCGATCTGCTCGACGCTGAGCTCCGCGTCGCCGGAGAGGTCGCTGGTTTCGACCGTGTCGAGCGCGAACGCGCGCCGCGTGGCGTCGATGTTGTGGCGGATGAACGGCGTTTCACGCGCCTGCTCGTTGGGCGCGACGACGAAGCGCTGGAGGGCTGTGCCGTACAGCTCGCCCCCGACCGAGGTGACCAGGAAGAGCATCACCCCCGCCGGGATGGGCCAGGCCCGCCGCGAGTACGCCTGCACGACGGCGAGCGCGGCGGCAGCCAGCGAGACGCCGATCAGCAGGGTTGCGGCGGGCATGCGGCCGTTGATGTCCGCGTAGGCGGGCCCGTAGATGAGCCCGGCCGAGCCCAGCAGGTACCCGGCGCGACGGAGCCAGGCGCCCAGGGCCAGCAGCAGGAAGAACGCGGCGGCCAGCAGGGACAGGTGCCGGCGGGGCGCGGCCGCCACGGCGAGGCGAGCCGGAAGCCCGGTCGTGAGATGGCCCGACAGGAGGTACAGCGCGGCGGCGCCCAGGGCCGCCAGGACGACCAGAATCTGGCCGATCGTCTGCGTCAGCTCGAGCAGCGGCAGCGCGAACACGTAGAACCCGAGGTCGAGTCCCAGCACGGGATCGACCTCGCCGAACGGCCCGGCG
>VFZH01000022.1 GCA_016871255.1 Acidimicrobiia bacterium
GTGCTGCTCAGTCCGTTCGAAGACGCGGCCGAACAGGCAGTCGATGCAATCACCACGGCCCGGGACCGTCTGTCGGACGTCGCGACGACGGTTCCGGGGTTCCGCGAAGTGCGCATCGCGTCCGGATCCCGCTGGGCGGGAGAACAGCTCGGCGAGATGTCGCTGCGGGAGGAGTTCTCGGTCACGGTGCTCGCGGTAAGCCGTGCCGGCCGCAGTTTCTTCAACCCGGGCCCCGCTTTTGCCCTCTTTCCGGGGGATCGCCTGTTCCTCGCCGGCAGCCCTGACGCCCTCGATCGAGCCGCGGAGTATCTGTCGCTGCGGGATCACCGGGTGTCGCCGGACGAAGAGGACTTCGCCGTGGCGCAACTGGCCATGCGGGACGTGTCCGGGTGGGAGGGGCGGACGCTGGCCGAACTCGAGCTGCCGAAGCGCTACGGCGTGCGGGTGCTGGCGGTGGCGAGAGGCGACGGTCCCTTCGAGGTTCCGGACCCCCACGTCGAGCGCGTGCTGGACGAGCGGCTTCTCGTGGCCGGTGCGCGCACCTCGATCGACGCGCTCTGCGTCGGCGCGGACGGCGCGCCGGACGGGCCGGCCGAGAATGGCTGACCTGCGGATCCGTGCGATCGTTCCGGTCGTGCTGAACGTTCCCGCGCCCGCCCCGCGCCTGGGGCCCCGGGCGCACTCGGCGTTGGCAGCCGCCCGTCCGGGATCTACTGGCGAGCCGACGGCCGCGCGATAATCAGATCATCGTGATGGACGTCTTCGTCGTTCCGGTCGGGCCCGATCGTTACGAGCTGTACTCCGAGGTGGCGGACGAACCGACCGACTCCGACACGGGCGCCGGCCTCTTCGGCGGGCTCCGGCATCGGTTCAACGTAATGCTGCGCGCGGCCGAGACCAGGAGCCTGGAAGGCGGCTCGCTCGGCACGCACGGGACCTGGCGCGCCCGGCTGCAGGAGCGTCTGATTCGCTGGGTGGCCGACCGCGTTTCCGAGCAGCGTCTGCTCTGGAGCCTGCGCCGCGCGAAGGCGGCGACGCTCGTCTTCCCCGAGGACCTGAGATTCGACCAGGCGATGACGCTGGTCCTCGCCCGGCTGACACGGGAGCGCCAGCGTCACCGGTCGTGGTTCTGGGTGGATCTGACGGGCCTGGTCGCTTCCGCCCTCGTCATGCCCATTCCCGGCCCCAACCTCATTGCCTACTACTTCGCCTTCCGCGTGGTGGGCCGCAGCCTGTCGATGGCGGGAGCGTCGCAGGGCCTGTGGCGGACGACCTGGACGGGCCGCCCCTGTTCACCGCTGGCGGAACTGCGTGCCGCCGTGGCGCTGGAGCCGGGCGCGCGCCGCGCGCGCCTGCACGACATCGGCGACCGCCTGAGCCTGCGGCATCTCGCCACCTTCGTCGAGCGCGTGGCGTTCACCCGTGCCTGATCGCCGGATCAGGCTGGGCGAGCTCGCCGAGGCGCTCGGGTGCGCCCTCGAAGGAGACGCGGAGACGGTCATCACGCACGTGGCTTCGCTCGACGAAGCGTCGCCCGGCGCCGTGACGTTGATGGCCAACCCGCGACTGCTGCCGCATCTGGCAGCCACGCGCGCTGCGGCGGTCATCCTCGCGCCCGGGGCGCCGGCCCCGCCCTGTGCGGCCCTCCGGGCGGACCACCCGTATCTGGCCTTCGCCCGCGCGCTGGCGCTCTTCGCTCCACCCGCGTCACCGCCTCCCGGCGTGCACCCGCTGGCGGCGGTGTCTCCGACCGCGCAGCTCGGCCGCGACGTGTCCATCGGTGCGTTCGTGGCCGTGGGCGAGCGCGTGACGATCGGCGACGGCACGGCCATCCTTCCCAACTCGACGATCGGCGACGACGTCGTGCTCGGGCGCGACTGTCTCGTTCACGCGAACGTGTCGATCCGCGAACGGGTCACCATCGGCGATCGCGTGGTCCTGCAGGATGGCGTCGTGGTGGGCGCCGACGGGTTCGGGTTCGTGCGGCGGCAGGACGGCTCGCACGAGAAGATCCCGCAGACCGCGCGTGTCGTGATCGAAGACGACGTGGAGCTGGGCGCGAACACGACGGTGGACCGGCCGCCGATCGGGGAGACGCGCATCCGCGCCGGTGCCAAGATCGACAACCTGGTGCAGGTGGGCCACGGGGTCACGGTCGGGCGCAACGTCCTGCTGGCGGCGCAGGTCGGCATCGCGGGCAGCACGCGCATCGAGGACGACGCGGTGCTGGGTGGTCAGGTGGGAGTGGGGGACCACCTCACGGTCGGCCGCGGTGCGATGGCGGTGGGCCAGAGCGGGATCACCGAATCGGTGGCCGCCGGTGCCCGCGTGGCCGGGTACCCGGCGATCGACAGCCGCGCCTGGGGGCGTTCGGCGGTGTTGTTCCGCCGCCTGCCGGAGCTGAAGCGCCGGCTCGAGGCGCTGGAGGCGAAGCTGCTGGAGCGGGAGCGGCCCCTGTCGTGAAGCGGTGGGCAGCCGGGTTGGCCGTCGTGCTTGGATCACTGGCGGCGGAACCTGCGGAGGCGCAGTCGGGTGCGGAGTTCCTGCCGCGCACGGTGTTCCGGATGGACGCCGCGCACCTGTGGACCGACGACATCCGCCTGACCTGGGACGCCGACCTGTCCGGGGAGATCGATCTGGTTCTCTGGGACGGGGGGCGCGCCACCTTCTTCGCCAACTACGAGGTCGTGCTCGGTGACGAGCTCCGCCGGTTCGATCCCAACCAGGGCAACTACACGCTGACAGGATCCGTGTCGCAGCGCGCGGCCGGCATGGAGTGGTCGGCCGTGTTCCACCACGTCTCGAGGCACCTGTCGGACCGTCCCAAGGCGCAGGCCGTGGACTGGAACATGGTCGGCGTGCGCGTGCGCCGCGAAGCGGCGCCGGGGCGGCTGCACATGGCCATGCAGGCCGACGTGCGCGGGACGGTGGCGCGGTCCTTCGTGGACTACACGCGTGAGTTCGAAGCGCGGGTCGAGACGCGGTATCCGCTGGGAGCGCGCGTGGCGCTCGTCTCGGGTGCGAGCCTGCGGGTGGTCGGCGTGGCCGCGTCGGGCGGCCGGGGGACGCAGACCGGCGGACGCGGCGAAGTGGGAGTGCGCCTGGCCGGCGAGGGCGGCGCGGTCACGCTGTTCGTGGCCGCGGAGCGGCGCGTGGATCCCCTGCCGCTCGAGTTCGGGCGCATGTCGTGGGTCGCGGCCGGATTCCGCCTGAGCAGCCGGGACGGCACGGAATGAGGGCGCGGCGGGCTGGAACTTGTCATAATCCAGGCATGTCCCGCCGCCTCCTCGTCGCGTCGGCCGTCGCGGCCGGATTGCTGCTCCTGTCGTGGCCCGCGCGGGTGTCGCTCGACGCCGCCGTCCGGCCGCCCAGGATCCAGTACCAGACGACGACCCTGCCGAACGGCTTGCGCGTCATCCTGTCCGAGGACCACTCCACGCCGATCGTGCACGTGTCGGTCTGGTACCACGTCGGATCCCGCGACGAGCGTCCGGGGCGCACAGGGTTCGCGCACCTGTTCGAGCACATGATGTTCAAGGGCTCGAAGAACGTGCAGCCCGAGGCGCACACGTCGCTCGTGGCGAGCATCGGCGGACAGAGCAACGCCTACACGACCGAGGACACCACGGTCTTCTGGCAGACGCTGCCGGCGCACTACCTGCCGCTGGCGCTCTGGCTCGAGGCCGACCGCATGGCGACGCTCCGGGTGGACGAGGCGGCGTTCGCGCGGGAACGGGAGGTGGTCAAGGAGGAGCGGCGGCTGCGGATCGAGAACCAGCCGTACGGCCGGCTGAACGAGATCATCTACGCCCACGCCTACACGACCCATCCGTACCGGCACCCGACGATCGGCAGCATGGCGGACCTCGAGGCGGCGTCGGTCGAGGACGTGCGTGCGTTCCACGACACGTACTACGTGCCCGAGAACGCCACGCTGACGGTGACCGGCGACTTCGACTCGGGGCTGGCACTGCAGCTCATCGATCGGTACTACGGCCGGATCCCGAAGGCGCCGAAGCGCGTGCCGCGCGACCTGCCGAAGGAACCGCCCCAGCAGGGAGAGCGCCGCGTCACGCTGGAGGAGCCGTGGCCGCTGCCCGTCGTCGTGGTCGCGCACCACATCACCTACGACGGGCATCCCGACTCGTACCCGCTGCACGTGGTGTCGAAGATCCTCTCCGACGGGCAGAGCGCGCGGATTACCCGCCGCCTGGTGTACGAGGAGCAGCTCGCGGTCAGCGCGTTCGGCAGCGCGAACATCAACGAAGACCCGAGCCTGTTCTACGCCGTGGCGATCGTCGCGCCGGGCCGGAGGCCGGACGAAGTCGAGGCGGCACTCATCGAGGAGCTGGAGCGGCTCAAGAACGAGCCGCCGGCGCCCAGGGAGCTGCAGCGGGCCAAGAACCAGTTCGCGCGCGACTACATCATCGGGCGCGAGTCGATCCAGGAGAAGGCGCTGCACCTTGCGCACGGGGCGGTGATCCACAACGACATCACGACCACCGACGGCGAGTTCGACATCTTCATGAACCTGACCGAGGAGGACATCCAGCGCGTGGCGCGGACCTACTTCACGAAGACGAACCGCACCGTGCTGACGATCCTGCCGGGCGGAGGGAGCGGACGGTGAGGGGCACCGCCGGTCGCGGGGTGCTGGTCGTCCTGGCGCTGGCGGCCGCCGTGCCGGCAGCCGGACAGGGGGTGGACTGGCCGCGCGAGTCGCCGCCCCGGCCGTTGCCGGCGCGCGAGGTGCGGTTTCCCCCGTACGAGGTCCGCACCCTCGCGAACGGCATGCAGGTCGTGGCCGTGCCGCATCACGAGCAGCCGGCCGTGACGCTGCGCCTTCTGGTGCGCGTCGGCGCGGCGCGGAACCCCTCCGACAAGCCCGGTCTCGCCAACCTGGCGGCGGGGTTGCTCGATCAGGGCACCACCACGAAGACCGCTGCCGAGATCGCGGACGCCATCGACCTGGTCGGCGGCGCGCTCGACACCGGCGCCGGCCGGGATCACACCTCGATCAACGCAATCGTGATGAAGGACTCGTTCGACATGGCGCTCGCGCTCATGGCGGACCTGGTCCGGAACCCCGCGTTCGCGCCCGAGGAGATCGAGCGGCAGCGCCAGCAGCGTCTGTCGGCGCTGCAGGTGTCGGCGTCCAACCCCGGCTACGTCGCCAACACGGTGTTCGACCGGCTCGTGTACGGGTTCCATCCCTACGGCCTGCCGGCGACCGGCACGCCCGAGTCGCTGGCTTCGATCACGCGAGCCGACCTGCAGGACTACCACGCGGCGCACTTCGTGCCGAACAACATGGTGCTGGCGATCGTGGGCGACGTCACGCGCGAGGAGGCGTTCGCCCGCGCCGAGCGGGTGTTCGGCGGGTGGCCGCGCGGCACGATTCCCGCGGCCCCGGCGACCGCCCCGCCACCGCCGACGCGACGGGTGGTGGTCGTCGACATGCCGGGCGCGGTGCAGACCGAGGTCCGCGTAGGGCACCTGGGCGTTCCGCGCAATCACGCGGACTATGTGCCGGTCGACCTGGCGTTCCGCATCCTCGGCGGCGAAGGTGCCAACCGGCTGCACCGTGTGCTCCGGTCGGAGCGCGGCTTGACCTACGGGGCGTCGGCCACGATCGAGGCGCTCAAGCAGACGGGCGCCTTCGTGGCGGAAACCAGCACGCGGACCGATGCCACGGGCGAGGCGCTGGGGCTGATGTTCGAGGAGTTCGTGCGCATTCAGCGGGTGGCCGTCAGCCGCGGCGAGCTCGGTGACGCGCAGGCGTACCTGGCGGGCAGCTTCCCGCTGACCATCGAGACGCCGAACGCGATTGCGGCGCAGGTGATCGACACGGTGTTCTTCGAGCTGCCTCCGGACGAGGTCGGGACGTTTCCCCAGAGGGTGCAGGCGGTGACGCCCGCGGACGTGCAACGCGTCGCGCGCGAGCACCTCTTTCCCGAGCGGCTCGCCGTCGTCCTCGTGGGTGACGCGAGGGTGTTCGTGTCGCAGTTGAAGGACGCGGGCATCGCGGAGTACGAGGTCATTCCGGTCGGCCAGCTCGATCTCGCGTCGCCAGGACTCCGCAGCCCGGCAGCCGGAACCTCGCTCCAGGTCCGGTGATCGCCGCCCCATCGACGCTCGATGGCGACGAGGCGACGGGGCTGGACCGCGCCGACCGCCCTCCGCGCATCCTGATTTCGTGCGGCGAGCCCTCGGGTGACCTGTACGCCGCCGAGCTCGTGCGCGATCTCCTCGCGCGCGTGCCCGAAGCCCGGGTTGCCGGGCTGGGGGGGCCGAGGCTGCGTGACGCCGGCGCGCACCTGATCGGTGACTTCGCCGGGCTGTCCGTGACCGGCCTGTCCGAGGCGATACGCGTGCTGCCGCGGTCGCTGGCGATGCTGCGGCGGCTGACGACCGACGCGCGCAAGCGCCGTCCCGACGTGTTTGTTGCCGTGGACTTTCCGGACTTCAACTTCCGTCTGATGGCCAGGATGCGCCGGCTGGGGATCCCGGTCGTCTACTACATCAGCCCGCAGCTCTGGGCCTGGCGGCCGACACGCATGCGCACGATGCAGGCGATGGCCGACCGCGTGCTCGTGATCTTCCCCTTCGAGGAAGCGCTCTACCGGCGGGCCGACGTGGACGTGCGCTTCGTCGGGCACCCGCTCGTGGACCTGGCCCGTCCGAGCGAGCCGCGCGAGACGTTTCTCCGCGGTCTCGGGCTCGACCCGGCCCGCCCGGTCGTGGCCCTGCTGCCCGGCAGCCGGCCGAACGAGCTTGCGCGCCTGGCGCAGCCGCTGGCCGGATCGGTGCCGCTCATCCACCAGCAGCGTCCTGGCGTGCAGTTCGTCGTCGCCTGCGCACCGGGATTGGACGCGTCGCTGTTCTGGCCCTTCCGCGCCGTGGCCCCGCTGCCCGTCCTGGTGGAGGGCCGGGCCGATGACGTGCTGGCCGCAGCAGACGTGGTCGTGACCGCCTCGGGGACGGCGACCGTGCAGGCGGCGCTGCACGAACGGCCGATGGTCGTCGTGTACCGGCTGTCGGCGGCGACGTACCTGGTGGGGAAGCCGTTTGCGCTCGTGGACATGTACGCCATGCCCAACCTGATTGCGGGGCGGCGGATCGTGCCGGAGCTGATCCAGGGCGCCTGTACGGCGCGGCGGGTGACCGCGGACACGCTGCGCTTCCTGACGGACCGCCACCTCTACGACACCACGCGTGTGGCGCTGGCCGACGTGCGGCGCCGGCTGGGGGCATCCGGCGCCAGCGGCCGGGCCGCCGAGGCGGTGCTGGAGATGGCCCACCGCAGCCTTGGCGCAGGCGGTCCGCGAGTATGATCGATCTTCTGTCCTGACCCTGGTTCCGGAGACCTGTCACCACATGCCGATTCTGAACAGCTTTGGCGCCCGCACCGACCTCCGCGTCGCTGACGGCACCGTGTCCCTGTACAGCCTGCCCGCGCTGGAGCGCGCCGGCTTCCCGGGCGTCGCGCGGCTGCCGTATTCCCTGAAGATCCTGCTCGAGAACCTCCTCAGGCGCGAGGATGGCGCTGTCGTGACCGCCGACGACGTGCGGACGCTGGCGGCCTGGGACGTGACCGCGCCGACCGAGCGCGAGATATCGTTCATGCCCGCGCGCGTGCTGCTGCAGGACTTCACCGGCGTCCCGTGCGTCGTGGATCTGGCGGCGATGCGTGACGCGGTCGTGGCCCTCGGCGGAAACCCGGAGCGCGTCAACCCGCTGCAGCCCGTCGAGCTGGTCATCGACCACTCCGTCCAGGTGGACTACGCCGGACGGCCGGACGCCTTCTCGCTGAACGCCGAGCTGGAGTTCTCGCGCAATCGTGAACGGTACGCGTTCCTGCGGTGGGGCCAGCAGGGGTTCCGCAACTTCCAGGTCGTGCCGCCCGACACCGGCATCGTGCACCAGGTGAACATCGAGTACCTGGCGCGCGTGGTGTTCTCCGAGCAGGTGAACGGCACCACGCTGGCCTATCCCGACACGCTGGTCGGCACCGACTCGCACACGACGATGGTGAACGGCCTGGGCGTGGTGGGCTGGGGCGTCGGGGGCATCGAGGCCGAGGCGGCGATGCTGGGCCAGCCGATTTCGATGCTGATTCCGCCCGTGCTCGGCGTGCGGCTGAAGGGCCGCCTGCCGCGAGGAGTGACGGCGACCGACCTCGTGCTGACGATCACCGAGGCGCTGCGCAAACGCGGCGTGGTCGGCAAGTTCGTGGAGTTCTTCGGAGATGGGCTCCGGCATCTGACGATCGCGGACCGCGCGACGCTCGGCAACATGTGCCCCGAATACGGCGCGACGATCGCGATCTTCCCGATCGACGCGATGACGCTCGACTACCTGCGCCTGACGGCGCGGGATGCCGCGCGCGTCGGACTGGTCGAGGCCTACGCGAAGGCGCAGGGGCTGTTCCAGTCCGACGACAGTCCCGAGGCGGTGTACTCGGAGACGCTGGACATCGATCTCGCCGCGGTGGAGCCGAGCCTGGCCGGACCGAAGCGGCCGCAGGATCGCGTGGCGCTCCATCGGGCGCCAGCCGCGTTCACAGCCGCGCTGCCGTCGATGCAGGGTCCGCCGAAGTCTGGGGCGGGCGGTGCTGCTGCGACGGCGACGGCCGCCGGCGGCGTGGCGGTGGCGAGTCCAGCCGATGAGCTCGACCACGGATCCGTGGTGATTGCGGCGATCACGAGCTGCACCAACACGTCGAACCCCAGCGTGATGATCGCGGCGGGCCTGCTGGCGAAGAAGGCGGTGGAGAAGGGGCTGTCGTCGAAGCCCTGGGTGAAGGCCAGCCTGGCGCCAGGGTCCAAGGTCGTGACCGAGTACCTCCAGGCGGCCGGGCTGACGCCGTATCTCGACAGGCTCGGATTCCACCTGGTGGGCTACGGCTGCACGACGTGCATCGGCAACAGCGGGCCGCTGCCGGACGAGATCTCGGCGGCCGTGCGCGAGCGCGGCCTCGTGGTCAGCTCGGTGCTCAGCGGCAACCGGAACTTCGAGGGGCGCATCCAGCAGGACGTGCGCGCCAACTACCTGGCGTCCCCGCCGCTGGTCGTGGCCTACGCCCTGGCCGGTGCGATGACCCTGGATCTCACGAGCGAGCCGCTCGGATCGGACGGAGCGGGGCGCCCCGTGTACCTGTCGGACATCTGGCCGAGCGAGGAGGAGATCCAGGAGGCGATGCTGCGTGCGGTCAACGCCGACATGTTCCGCCGGACGTACGCGGAGGTGTTCGAAGGCGACGAGCGGTGGAAGCAGCTGCGCGTGCCGGAGGGCAACCGGTTCGCCTGGGAGCCGGACTCGACCTACATCCGCCACCCGCCGTTCCTGGAGGGGATGACGATGACGCCGCCGCCCGCGGCGGACATCGTCGGCGCGCGCGTGCTGGCGCTGCTGGGCGACAGCGTGACGACCGATCACATCTCGCCGGCCGGGTCGATCAGGACGGACAGCCCGGCCGGGAAGTACCTGATCGCGCAGGGCGTGAAGCCGGCCGACTTCAACTCGTACGGCGCACGGCGCGGCAACCACGAGGTGATGATGCGGGGCACGTTCGCCAACGTGCGGCTGCGCAACCAGCTCGCGCCCGGTACCGAGGGCGGGTGGACGCGGATGCAGCCCGGTGGCGAGCAGACGACCATCTACGACGCGTCGGTGCAGTACCGCGAGCAGGGCGTGCCGCTGCTGGTGATCGCCGGCAAGGAATACGGATCCGGCTCGTCGCGCGACTGGGCGGCCAAGGGCACGCTGCTGCTTGGCGTGAAGGCGGTCATCGCGGAGTCGTTCGAGCGGATCCACCGGAGCAACCTCGTCAACATGGGCGTGCTGCCGCTGCAGTTCGCGGCGGGGGAGAGCGCCGCATCGCTGGGGCTGACGGGCACGGAACGCTTCGATGTTGTGGGCCTGGCCGATGGGCTGACACCGCGCGGGTCGCTGACGGTCGTGGCGACCGGCGACGGGGGCGTGAAGAAGACGTTCACGGCCACGGTTCGGATTGACACGCCGGAAGAGCTGACCGCGTTCCGGCACGGCGGCATCCTGCCGTACGTGGTGCGCCAGATCGTGAAGGCATAGTCAGAGCCGGCTGACGCCGGCCCGTGACGCCGGTCGCGGCCCCAGGCTCCAGGCTTGCCTCTCCACCGTCCCGCCTCCACCCGCATCAAGGCGAAGGCCGCGGAGCTCGGCTTCGAGCTCTGCGGCATCGCGCCAGCTGACGACCTGCCCGAGTTGTCGTTCTTCGCCGAGTGGCTCGCGCGGGGCTACGCCGGCGAGATGCAGTGGCTGACGCGGACGGCGGCGCGGCGTGCCGACGTCCGGGCCGTCGTGCCGGGGGCACGGTCGGTCATCGTCACCGGCACGCTCTACAACGTGGATCGCCCGTATTCGACCGAAGAGCGCGATCCGGCTGTCGGGCTCGTGTCCCGGTACGCCTGGGGTGACGACTACCACGATGTGATCGGCCGGCGCCTGGACCAGTTGCTGGCGTGGATGCGTGAGGAAGCCGCGGAGCCGTTCGAGGCGCGCGCGTACGTGGACACCGGCCCGGTGCAGGAGCGGGTGTACGCGCAGTACGCGGGGCTGGGCTGGATCGGGAAGAACGCCTGCCTGATCAACGAGCGGATCGGGTCGTGGCTGTTTCTTTCCGAGATCATCTGCTCGCTGCCGCTGGAGCCCGACACGCCTGCGTTCGACCGGTGCGGTACGTGCACGTTGTGCCTCGAGGCGTGTCCGACCGGTGCGATCGTCGAGCCGCACGTGATCGACTCGAATCGCTGCCTCTCGTACCTCACCATCGAGTTGCGCGGGGACATTCCCGAGGAGCACCGCGCCGCACTCGGTGCGCACGTGTACGGCTGCGACGTGTGTCAGGACGTGTGTCCCTACAACCAGGCGGCGCCTGCGAGCGACGATCCCGCCTGGCAGCCGCGCCCGTCGCTGGACCGGCCGCGGCTGGCCGATCTGTGGCGGATGCCGGACGCGGAGCTGCGCAGGGTGACGAAGGGCAGTGCGATGACGCGGGCGAAGCTGCCGGCGCTGCGCCGGAACGTGGCCGTGGCGCTCGCCAACGCGGGTCGGCCGCTGGACCTGGAAGCTGCCGATCCTGCGCGTCCGTCGGCAGGCGATCCGATGGTGCGCCGGCACGTCGGAAGCTCGGCCGGGACACCGCCCGCGGTGAGTGTGCCGCGCGACGTCCGGTCCGGTTGAACCCACGGCGCGGGCGGGATTCAGTACAATTCCGCATGCCCTCTCCTGCCCCCGTGCTCCTGCTGTCCATGCCGCAGATGGCGGATCCGAACTTCGCGCGGAGCGTCGTGCTGCTGTGCGACTACACGGATCAGGGGGCGTTCGGCGTGGTGGTGAACCGGCGGATCGACGAGCCTGCGTGGACGCTCATCACGACCGAGCCCGCGGTGCGCGTGGATCCCGCCGTGCACATCTGGGTTGGCGGGCCCGTGGAGCCGAACCGGACCTGGGTGCTGACGGGCGAGCCGACCGGTCCCGAGGACGAGCGGCGCGAGATCTGTCCCGGCGTCGTGCTGTCCGCGTCGCACGAGCTGACGCTCGAGGTGCTGCAGGCGCCGCCCTCCGGCCGGCGGCGCATCCTGGCGGGGTACGCCGGCTGGGGACCCGGTCAGCTCGACCGCGAGCTGGCGGCCTCCGGGTGGCTCATGATGGACGTCGATCCGCACCTCATCTTCGATGTGGCGCCGGACAAGATGTGGGAGACGGCGATCCGCCGGCTGGGCGCCGACCCCTCGGCGCTTCAGACCAGCACCGGCGTGCACTGACGCGCAGCCTGCGCTCACTCGCAGGGGCCGGCTTCAGCCGGCCCGACGCGTGTGGCGCCGAAGGCCCAGCCCTGAGCGAAGTCGGCGGGTCAGTTCAGCGAGCAGGCTCCCGGTCCGCGCGGGTCGCCGCAGGTGCCGCAGGCGCCCATCGATGGGCTGGCCGTTACGCTCGAACCGTTCGTGTGTGCGGCGAAGACCGACAGCCGGCGCGTCAGCTCGGCGCTGTCGCAGGAAGGGCAGACAGGCTGCTCCGTGCTCCTGACGAGCAGTTCGAACTCGCGGTGGCAGTCGTTGCAGGCGTATTCGTAGAGCGGCATTCCGTACTCCTCGAGGCCGACGGCCTCGCCCCATGATAGCCGAGCCCGGAGACGCTCCGGACTCTGGTGGTTGGAGTCACGAAAGCGAAGAAGTGTTTCCCGCAGCCGCCCCTCGACGTTGCCCGGGACGCCGGACGCGATCCGTTGGCCGCGGGAATCGAGCCCAGCGATTTCGGCAGAGGCCGCCGCCCCCGCGGCTGACACCGGCCCGCCCGATGGGTACCGTTCGATCGTGTCGAGGGTGTGCACGACGGCGTCGACAGGAAAGCTGGCGCTACAACGGATCGGACGGAGCCCTGGAGATCGGCCAGCTGCCTTCGACTTCGCTCGGGCCAGGGAAGCTGGCCGCTACGAAGACCAGACGGGGCAGGGCGGGGCGGCGCACACCTGCCGCGTGCCATACTGCTGTGATGGCTTCATCTTCAACACCCGGCTCCGTGGCGGTATTGGGCGCGGACGGGACCCGGGCCGCCGGCCCCGTGGCCAACCCGAACCGCCGCAACGTCGCGATCATCGCGCACGTCGATCACGGCAAGACCACGCTCGTCGATGCGCTGCTCCGGCAGAGCGGCGCGTTCCGGGCGAATCAGACCGTGGCCGAGCGCGTCATGGACAACACGGACCTCGAGCGCGAGCGCGGCATCACGATCCTCGCCAAGAACACGGCGGTCCACTACGGCGACCTCCTCATCAACATCGTGGACACTCCCGGCCACGCCGACTTCGGCGGCGAGGTCGAGCGTACGCTCTCGATGGTCGACGGCGTCATCCTGCTGGTGGATGCCTCCGAAGGCCCGCTGCCGCAGACCCGCTTCGTCCTCCGCAAGGCGCTCGAGCGCGGCCTGCCCCCGATCGTCGTCCTCAACAAGATCGACCGCGCCGACGCGCGGCCGAAGGAAGTGCTGAACGAGGTCTACGACCTGTTCATCGACCTGGACGCCACCGAAGGGCAGATCGAGTTCCCGGTCCTGCTGACCAACGCCAAGGCCGGCACCGCGGTGCGTGAAGGCGCTGGCCCCGGTGAAGACCTGCGCCCGCTGTTCGAGGCGATCGTCGACCACGTCCCGCCGCCCCGCGGCGACCCGGAGGCGCCGCTCCAGATGCTGGTCGCCAACCTCGACTCGAGCGACTATCTGGGGCGCATCGCGGTGGGCCGCATCTTCAACGGCACGGTGCGGCTGAACGACGCGATCGCCGTGCTGAAGCTGGACGGCTCCACGGAACAGACGCGTGTCACGAAGCTCTTCGCGTTCGACGGGCTGAAGCGCGTCGACATCCAGCAGGCGGCCGCAGGCGACATCGTCTGTCTCGCCGGCATCGAGGACATCACCATCGGCGAAACGATCGCCGACCCGGAGCAGCCGGTCCGGATTCCGCCGATCGCCGTGGACGAGCCCACGGTCTCGATGCACTTCGGGGTGAACACGTCGCCGATGGCCGGGCGCGACGGCCAGTTCGTGACCTCGCGCAACCTGCGCGACCGCCTGCAGAAGGAGCTGCTCGGCAACGTGTCGATTCGTGTCCTGGACACGGACTCCCCGGAGCAGATGAAGGTGATCGGCCGCGGCGAGCTGCAGCTCTCGATCCTGATCGAGATGATGCGCCGCGAAGGCTACGAGCTGCAGGTCTCGCGTCCGGACATCGTCACGCGCGAGATGGACGGCCAGCGGATGGAGCCGGTCGAGGAACTGATCATCGACGTGCCGGAGGAGTTCCAGGGCGTGGTGATCGCCCAGGCCGGCACGCGCCGGGGCGTGCTTGGGAAGATGGTGAACCACGGCAGCGGCCGCGTGCGCCTCGAGTTCCGCATCCCCACGCGCGGGCTGATCGGCTTCCGGTCCCAGTTCATGACCGACACCCGCGGGACCGGGATCATGAACCACCTGTTCGCCGCGTGGGAGCCGTGGCACGGAGCGATCCCGGCCAGGCCGACGGGCGCGCTGGTCGCCGACCGCTCGGGGGTGGCCACGGCTTACGCCATCTACAACCTGCAGGAGCGGGGCGAGATCTTCATCGACCCGGCCACGGCGGTCTATGAAGGCATGATCATCGGTGAAAACGCGCGGCCGCGCGACATGGACGTCAACGTCACGAAAGAGAAGAAGCAGACGAACATGCGCGCGTCCACCGCCGACGAGGCCATCCGGCTGATCCCGCCGCGCCGGCTGAGCCTGGAACAGGCGATCGAGTTCATCAACGACGACGAACTGGTCGAGGTGACGCCGAAGTCGATCCGGCTGCGCAAGCGGATCCTGGCGGCGAACCAGCGCCCGAAAGTCGGTGGCGACGACTGACGCGTCGCCAATCCGTCAATCATCAATCGTCAATCGCCAATTCAATCGTCAATCCTCAATCCCCAATCTTCAATTGTCTAGCTCCATTCCGGCGGCGGCTGGATCGTCGGCTCCGGCGTGCGTCCCGGATCCGGCCGGCCGCTGCCTTCCAGGCGGCTGATGGCGCGCACGGTCATGTCGTGGTCGCAGACTATCTGGCACGACAGCCGGACGCCGGTGAGCTGGCGATCGGCCAGCCTCGTCCGTTCGGCCTGCGTCATCCGCTCCGGCTCGCCTTCGATGAACTCGATCCGGCAGGTTGTGCAGCGGGCGTTGCCGCCGCACGCGTGCAGGATGTCCACGCCCGCGTCCTGTTCGATCGCGAGCACGAGGCGCTTGCCGGACTCGACCCCGACCGGCGTGTAGCCTTCAACAGTCAGCTTCGGCATACCGGCTATATTACCCGTGACCATGACCACTGCTCCCGACACCGATACCGAGACCGCCACGCCCCCGCTGCCGCCGCCCTCCCACCTGTGGAAGCGGCTGCCTCCGGATCGCCGGCAGCAGGCCGCGGAGGCGTTCTGGCGTGACGGGCAGGCTCGGGCCGAGCAGGCCGAGACGATTGCCGCGATCGCGCACCGCATCAAGTTCCGGACGAAGAGCGTGCGCGCGATGACGGTGGAGAAGAAGGCGCAGCAGGTGCTCCGCCTGGCCGGCGTGTCGGAACTGGTGGCCGCGAGGCTGCTCGTCTCGTACCACGTCGCGCATCAGCGGCCGATGATGGGGGCGTTCCTCGACGCGCTGGGCATCGCGCACGAGGACGGGTTGATTGCCGCCGAGGAGGTCGAGGCCCCGGCGCCGGAGCGGCTGCGCGAAGCCGTCCGGACGCTGACGGCGTCCTTCCCGGCCGAAGACGTCGCCCTGTATCTGTCAACGCTCACGTGGCAGGACCCCGACGCCTGGGGCGCGCTGGCTGAGCTGCCCGGGACGCGCCTGCCGGATGCCGAGCCGTCGGAAGGCGCCTGACCCGTGGAGGCGCTCGCCACCGCCGAAGGCTGGATCGCGCTCGCCACCCTGACGCTTCTCGAGGTCGTCCTCGGGATCGACAACGTCGTCTTCATCTCGATTCTGGCGGGACGCCTCCCCCCTGTCGAGCGCGATCTCGCCAGGAACGTCGGCCTCTTCCTGGCGATGTTCATGCGCATCGCCCTGCTGCTCTCGATCACCTGGGTGATGCGGTTGACGGCGCCCCTCTTCGGGGCGTTCGGGTACGAGCTGTCCGGACGCGACCTGATCCTGCTGGGTGGCGGGCTGTTCCTCCTGGCGAAGAGCACGCACGAGATCCATGGGAGGCTGGAAGGAGCCGAACACGGGGGGCAGGGCGCCGCGGCGGCGTCGATGGCGGGTGTAATCGTGCAGATCCTGCTCCTCGACGCCGTCTTCTCGATCGACTCGGTCATCACGGCGATCGGCATGGCCAACGACGTCTCGATCATGGTGATTGCCGTCGTGCTGGCGGTGATCGTGATGATGGCCTCGGCAGGCAGCGTCAGCCGCTTCGTCGAGCGCCACCCCACGGTGAAGATGCTCGCGTTGAGCTTCCTGCTGCTGATCGGCTTCTCGCTCGTCGCCGAGGGGCTCGACCATCACGTCCCGAAGGGGTACATCTACTTCGCCATGGGGTTCTCGCTCTTCGTCGAGGCGATCAACCTGCGCGTTCGGGCGAAGGCCGAGCCCGTACTCCTCCGTCAGCCGCGTCCATGACGCTCGACGACCTCGGCTGGGACGACGCGTTCGGGGCGGCGTTCGAGCCGTGGGCGCGTCAGGAGGACGTCCAGCCGGGCCGCATCGCCGTCGAGTTCAACCACCTGTACCGGGTGTTCGTTGCGGGCGGCGAGCAGGAGGCAGCCGTTTCCGGTTACCTGAAGCACCGCGCCCGCAGCCAGGCGGAGCTGCCGGTCGTTGGGGACTGGGTGGCCGTGCGCACGCGGCCCGGGGAGGCCCTGGCGTCGATCCGGGGGGTGCTGGCACGCCGCAGCCGCTTCTCGCGCAAGGTGGCGGGGCAGGTCACCAGCGAGCAGGTCGTGGCGGCCAACGTGGACGTCGTGTTCCTGGTCATGGCGCTGCACGGTGACTTCAGCGTGCGGCGCCTCGAGCGGTATCTGCTACTCGCTCGCGAGAGCCGGGCGGCGCCTGTCATCCTGCTGACCAAGCCCGATCTGTGTGACGACGTCGCCGCGGCGGTGGCTGAGGTGACGGCCGTTGCCGGCGGCGCGCCGGTTCTCGTCGTGAACGCGAAGCGCGGCGAGGGGCTGGAGCCCATGGGGAGCCTGCTGCCGGCCGGCCGGACGGGCGCGCTGCTCGGGTCGTCCGGCGTGGGCAAGTCGACAATCATCAACGCGCTGGCGGGCGTCGTTCGCCAGAAGACGCGCGAGGTGCGCGACTCGGATCAGCGCGGGCGGCACACGACGACGAACCGTGAGCTGATCGCACTGCCGGGCGGCGGCCTGCTCATCGACACCCCGGGGATGCGCGAGCTGCAGTTGTGGGACGTGGCCGGCGCCGCAGGCGGCACCTTCGAGGAGATCGAGACGCTGGCCGCCGCGTGTCGTTTCACCGACTGCCGGCACCGGGGGGAACCGCGGTGTGCGGTCGAGGACGCCGTCGAGCGTGGCGACATCGCGCGCGCGCGGCTGGACAGCTACCTGAAGCTGCAGGACGAGCTGGCGCACCTGGCGCGCCAGCAGGACCAGCGGCTGCAGATCGAGGACAAGCGCCGCTGGCGCGTCGTTCACAAGGCACAGCGCGCGCGAAACAGGCAGAAGGGGCGATAGCGCGTCCGCGCGGACGCGCTGTCGCGAAATCCCGAAGCCCAGGCACCAAGTCCCGAACCGAATCCCAAGGCCCAAAGCCCGATGGGACGGAGACCGCGCGGTTCCCTACTGGAACTCGGGCAGGGGGCTGGAGCCTGGCGGCGGGGGAGGCGGAATCCCCGCCGGTTCTGCGGGCCCGGGGGCGATGGTGGGTGGCGGCGCATCCGGCTGCGCGGGCGGTGGCGCGTCCACCCAGCCTTCGGGTGGGCCGAGCCACACGAGCGCGGCCACCGCGGCTGCGACCATCAGCAGAAGTGCCAGCCCGATCCAGAGCCCGCGTCGCCCCCGGCCGGCTCGGATGACATCCGGCGGTATCGTGATGTTCAGCGCCCCTGCGGCGCGGGCGACGTGCGCGGCCGTCACTGTCTGACTCTCGGCCTCGGCCGCGACCGCCAGCGCGCGATCGCACAGCAGGTTGATCAGGCGCGGCACGCCGTTCGAGCCCGCGTGTACCGCCGCCACGGCACGCTTGTCGAACACGGGCGTGTTCACCCCATGGGCCACCCCAAGGCGGTGCGCGATGTAGGCCTCCGCCTCGGGCGGCGTCAGCGGCACCAGCGACGCGCGCAGGGAAATGCGCTGGCTGAGTTGCCGGAGGTCGTGCCGCGCCAGCGTCTCGAGCAACTCGAGCTGACCGATCAGGACGATCTGCAGCAGCCGGTTTTCGCCGGTCTCCAGGTTCGAGAGCACACGAATCTGCTCCAGCACCCCTGGTGACAGGTGCTGCGCCTCGTCGATCAGGAGCACCGCCGTGCCCTGAACCGCCTGCAGTGACAGCAGGAACTCGTGCAGGGTGCCCACGAGCTCGTGGGTGCTTGCGGCCTTGAACTGTGCGTCGCGCGCCGCCTCCTTCGAGACGACACCGAAGTCCACCAGCACCGTTCGCAGCAACTCGTCGACGGACACGAACGGGTTCAGCACCAGGCACGTGAACGTGGTGGCCCCGAGCTCGGTCAGCAGCGATCGGCACACGGTGGTCTTGCCCGTGCCGATGTCGCCGGTGAAGACGATGAACCCTTCACGGCGGCGGATGGCGCGCACCAACTGGGTGATCGCCTCGTCGTGCGACGTGCTCCGATACAGGAACCTCGGGTCGGGAGTGAGGTCGAACGGCCGCTGGTCGAAGCCGAAGAAGGCCTCGTACGAAGGGGACTCTGGCGCGGTTGGCGCGTCTGATGTCGTGATCAGGCCCACTGAAAGGGGAGAATAGCAGGAAAGTGGCGTCGCCACCGGGCGCACGCTTCGGGTACTGTGCGATCGGGCCTCCGGCCCGAGAAACAGGTGATGTCCTCAGCCGCATTCTCGCTCCTGTACCTGGCCGCGGCGGCGGCGGCGTTCATCGCCGGCAGGCTCGTCCTGCCGCGTCGGCGCGAGCCGGGCGGAACCGCGCTGTGCCTGATGCTCTACGCCGTGTCGTTCTGGGCGATCTGCGACGCCATCGAGCTGCAGATGCCCACTGTCGCAGCCAGGCAGCTCGTCGCGCAGGTGCAGTACCTCGGCGTGGCAGCGGTCGCGCCGTTGTTCCTGCACACGGCCTGGGCGCTCGCCGGAGGGCGCCGCAGGACCCTGCGCCGCTACCGGCTGGTGGTGTGGGGGCCCTCGGCCCTGTCGGTGCTCGTGGCCTGGACGAACCCCTGGCACGGCTGGCTCTGGGCCAGCATCGAGCCGCCCGTGAGCGGGTCGCCCTTCGCGCTCTATCGCTACGGCTGGTGGCTGTGGCTGCTCATGGCCCAGCACTACGTCCTGATGGGCGTCGCCGCGATCGTGCTGCTGCGCGCCATGCGCCGGGTGTGGAAGGACTTCCGGCGCAGCATGGCTGTCGTGCTCGTGGCGGTGACGCTGCCGTGGGTGGGGAACCTGGTCTCCAACCTCAAGCTCGGTCCGTGGCCTGGCCTGGACTGGCTGGCGCTGTCTCTTGCCGTCAGCGGTCCGCTGCTGGCCTGGGTCGTCCTGCGCGGTGGGCTGCTGGACCTGCTTCCACAGCCGCGACTCGCCTTCATGAAGGCGATCGACGCCGCGGTGGTCGTGGTGGACCTGAAGGGCGGAGTCGTGTTCCGGAATGCGGCCGCTACGCGCCAGCCGTTCAACGACCTGGCTGCGCTGGCACGGGCGCTCGGGGTCGCGTCCCTCGTGAAGGCACCGGACATGTTCCGGTCCGATCTTCCCCTTGGGAGCCATCGCGTCGACGTGCGGCTGATGCCGGTGTCGGATCGCTGGGGCGCCCGTGCCGGCCGCCTCGTCGTTCTGCGCCACGCGGGCGGACCTCAGGGAGCACGCGCGGGTCGTCGCGATTGCCGGAGCGATCAGGGTGAGGCGGATCTGCTGGCCGTGTGCGCGAGTTGCCAGCGCGTGCGCGACGAGCAGGGCAACTGGCTCAACGTCGAGGACTACCACGCCAGTCATGCCGACGTGCAGTTCACGCACGGGATCTGCGGAGAATGCCTGACGCGTCTGTACCCCGAGGTGGCCGATCGCGCCGGAGCGTCGACGTTCCGGTCCGGCGCCGCGCGTGGATGACGGCATGGCCCGGGGCTCTGGTCTGGGGGGGCGCGGCTGGCTGACGGGCTTCGCGTTCCTGTGCGGGGTTTCGACTGCCGAGGCGCATCCCGCGCCGTTCAGCTACCTGGACCTGCGGCTCGACGGTGACCGCCTGACGGGGACGCTCGTCGTGCACGTCATCGACGTGGCGCACGAGCTTGGCCTCGATCCCCCGGAGCGGCTGCTCGATCGTACCGAAGCGGCGCGCATCCACGAAGCGCTGGCAACGCTCGTCAACGGCCGGCTGGCGCTCGCGGCCGACGGCCGCGGGCTGGTCCCGCGGTGGAGTGCACCGGTCCCGGTGCCCGAGCGGCAGGCGGTCCGGCTGACGTTCGATCTGTCCGGTGTACCACTGGCGGCGCTGACTGTCCGTGCCGGCCTCTTCCCGTACGACGGCTTCCATCAGACCTTCCTGAACGTCTACGAAGACGACGCCCTGCGCCGGCAGGCGGTGTTTGACGCGGATGCGTCGGCGCTGGTCTACTACGCGGGCAGCGTGCAGGGCCGGGCCGCAGTGGTCGCGACGTTCGTGCGGTCAGGCATCCACCACATCCTGATCGGACCCGATCACATCCTGTTCCTCGTGGGGCTGCTGCTGCTCGGTGGCGGTCCCTGGGCGCTCGTGCGCATCGTGACGGCGTTCACCCTCGGCCACAGCGTGACCCTGTCGCTCGCCGCCCTCGGCGTGCTGTCGCCCCCTGCGCACCTGGTCGAGCCGGTCATCGCCCTCAGCATCGTGTTCGTCGGCGTGGACAATCTGCTGGTAGGATCGGGCGGTCGTGACATCCGGGGCTGGGCCGCGCTGGGCTTCGGCCTGGTCCACGGGTTCGGGTTCGCGGGTGTGCTGCGCGAGTTCGGCATCCCGGCCGAGGCGCTCGGCTGGTCGCTCTTCGCGTTCAACCTCGGCGTGGAGATCGGACAGCTCGTGGTGGTGGGGATCGTCGTGGCGCTGCTGGCGGGGGTGACCCGCCTGCACGCCGGACTCGGCCGCCCGCTCGCCGTGGCCGGATCGCTGGTCGTGATCGTCGCAGGTGGATACTGGTTCGTGGAGCGGGTGTTCTTCACGGGAGGCGCATGATGAGACGGTCGGTGGTGCTCGGAGTGCTGCTCGGCGTCGGGATGGCCATGGTGGGCGCGCGCGCGTTGACCGCGCAGCAGAACACGGCGGCCATTCAGAACGTGCGCGACAACCTGTACCTGCTCACCGGCGGAGGTGGCAACACGGCCGCGCTGGTCACCGACGACGGCGTCGTGCTCGTGGACACGAAGCTGGCCAACTGGGGGCCGGCGATCATGAGCGCCCTGAAGACGGTGACCGACAAACCGGTGACCACCATCATCAACACGCACACGCACGGCGACCACGTGGGGAGCAACGAGTTCTTCCCGGCCGACGTGCAGGTGGTCGTGCACGAGAACACGCGCGCGAACATGGCGCGCATGGACGCGCTGAAGGACAAGCCGCAGGCGATGCCCGATCGCACCTACCAGGATCGGCTCACCCTGACGACCGGCGGCCAGTCGATCGAGCTGTACCACTTCGGTCCCGCGCACACCAACGGCGACACCATGGTGGTCTTCCCGCAGCTGCGCGTCCTGCACACGGGCGACCTGTTCCCAGGCAAGAGCCTGCCGTTCATGGACAGCTCGAACGGCGGCACGGGCCTCCGGTATCCCGACACGATGGAGAAGGCGGTGTCCACGCTGAAGGGTGTCGAGCGGGTGATCCCCGGGCACAGCCCGGTGATGGCGTGGTCGGACCTCGTGGAGTTCTCCGAGTTCACCCGGGCGTTCGTCACATCCGTGCAGGCCTCGTTGAAGGCCGGCCGGACGGCCGAGCAGGCCGCGGCGGAACTGAAGCTGCCGGAGCGCTTCAAGGGGTACAGCCTGCCGACGACCGGCAACTTCGCCACGGTCGCCAGCGCGGTCGCGCTGATCTACAAGGAGTCCGGTCGGTAGACGAGAGGGCGCAAGTCCCGAATCCCAGGACCCACGCCAGATCCCAATGACCGAATCCCAGTGCCCGAGTCCCCGAACCTCCTCGGGACCTGAGCCTTTCGGCGTCTGGCTTGGGATTCGGGATTCGGGATCTGACGCCGGTACAGTCCGGATGTTCTCGATCCTCTTCGCCTTCATCTTCCTGTTTCAGGCCCCCAAGCCCGGGGCGCCCGCGTTCTTCACGACGCCGTTCACCGCCGAGGACATGCGGGACAAGCAGGCCGTCATCGAGACCTCGATGGGCACGATCGTGCTGGACCTGCTGGCCGATGCGGCGCCGAATCACGTGGGGCACTTCATGGTGCGGGCGCGTGAAGGGGCGTTCGACGGGACGGTGTTCCATCGGGTGATCCCGATGGGCATCATCCAGGGGGGCGACCCGCTCTCGAAGGACCCGGCGGCAAAGGACCGGTACGGCACCGGCGGCCTGAAAGCGCTGCGGTTCGAGGCGAACCAGGAGCGGCACACGCGCGGCGCGGTATCGGCCGTGCTCGTGCCGGGTGACCGCGACAGC
The DNA here is from genome assembly GCA_016871255.1 of Acidimicrobiia bacterium. Classification (GTDB taxonomy): domain Bacteria; phylum Acidobacteriota; class Vicinamibacteria; order Vicinamibacterales; family UBA2999; genus VFZH01. Next base: position 22,324 of record VFZH01000022.1, read on the forward strand.
GCCGGGTCGCAGTTCTTCATCTGCGTGACGAATCAGGACGCGCTCGACGGCCAATACACCGTCTTCGCACGCGTCATCCAGGGGATCAACATCGTCCAGAAGCTCTCGACGGCTCCCGCGAGCGCCGAGGGGATGCCGAACGAGCGGCTGGAGGTCCGGACGGTCACGATCCGCGACACTCCTCCACCGGAGCCGGAGCCCTTCTCGACCGGCACGCCGGAGGAGCTGTCGACCCGCCGCGCGGTGATCGAGACGTCGATGGGGAACATCACGCTGGAGTTTCTCGCCGACCTGGCGCCGAACCACGTGCGCAACTTCCTGCGGCTGGCCGGGAGCGGCGTGTACGACGGCACGGCCTTCCACCGCGTGGCCAAGGGCTTCGTGATCCAGGGCGGGTTCCTGCCGTCGCGCCGTGAGCCGCTCGACGAGCGGCAGGAGGGCTTCGTCCGCCCGCTCGAGCCGGAGTTCAACGACACGACGCACGAGAAGGGAACGCTGTCGATGGCGCGCGGCGACGATCCCGCCAGCGCCACCACGTCGTTCTTCATCGTGACGGCGCCCTCGCCCGGCATCGACCGCCAGTACACGGTATTCGGCCGCGTGGTGGAGGGGATCGACGTCGTCGAGCGGATCGAGGCCGTGGCGGTGACCGGCGAAACCCCGGTCGATCGCGTCGAGGTGTACCGGGTGCGACTGGACTGAGCTTCGTTGAAGGTCGTCGACCCGCACGCCGCCAAGACCCGCAGCGGACGTGGCGCGACGTCCGTCAGTCCAGGCGCACGTTCACGTTCTTGATCTGGGTGTAGGACAGCAGCTCGTCGAGGTCCTCCTCGCGGCCGATCCCGCTGTCCTTGAACCCCCCGAAGCTCGTGCCCTCGTAGTGGCGCGACGTCTGGTTCACCCAGACGTACCCGGCCTGGACGTCGCGGGCGAAGCGGTGCGCCGTGGCCAGGTCGCGTGTGTACACGCTGGCGGTCAGGCCGTACCGCACGCCGTTGGCGATCGTCACCGCCTCGTCGTAGTCGTCGAACGGGATCACCGCCAGCACGGGCCCGAAGATCTCTTCCTGCGCCAGTCGGCTGTCCGGCTTCACGTGGTCGAAGAGTGCCGGGCGGATGAACAGACCTGCGCCGCAGTCACCGCCGGTCACCTGCGTCCCGCCGGTGACGAGTGTGGCGCCTTCGTCCTGACCCAGGCGCACGTAGCGCAGCACCTTGTCGAACTGCGCGCGGTTCACCATCGATCCGGTGTCGGAGTCCGGCTCGAGCGGTGGGCCGGGCCGAAGCGCGGCGAGCCGTTCAGCAAGCTGCTCGACCAGCTCGCGGTGGATGCTCCGGTGCACGAGCAGCCGCGAGGTCGACCCACACGACTGCCCCTGCCAGGTGAAGTTCATCCCGCCCTGCGCGCCGGCCAGCGCGAGATCGAAGTCCGCATCCGGGAATACCACCAGCGGGTTCTTGCCACCCATCTCCAGCGTGACGGTCTTGACCGCGACCTCCGCCGCGCGCCGCTGGATCGCCATGCCGGTTTCGACGGCCCCGATGAACGCGACGCGGCGGACCCGCGGGTGCGCCACCAGGGCATCACCGGCTTCCGCGCCGTATCCGGTGACGACGTTGATCACCCCGGGTGGAAACAGGCGATGCGCCTCCTCCGCGATCCGCAGGGCCGAGAGCGACGTGTGTTCGGACGGCTTCAGCACGACGGTATTGCCCGCCACCAGCGGCGCCGCGATCTTCGCGGCGGCGAAGAGCAACGGGTGGTTGAAGGGCACCATCCGGCCGACGACCCCGTAGGGCTGCCGCAGCGAGTAGTTCAGCCGTTCGTGTCCGGCCGGGATCGTCTGGCCGCGCGCCTGCAGCGACAGCCCCCCGAAGTAGCGCAGGTGCGTCGTCGCGAACATCACGTCCTTGCGCATCTCGTGGAGCGGGCTGCCGTTGTCCACGACGTCGAGCGTGGCCAGCTCTTCCCCGATCCGCTCGATCGCGTCTGCGAGCAGGAACAGCAGCCGGCCGCGTGCGGGCGCGTCCATCCGGCTCCACGCGGGGAAGGCCGTCTCGGCCGCCAGGACGGCCCGGTCGATCTCCGCCGCACCGCATCGGGGAATCGCAGCAAGCCGCCCGCCCGTCGCCGGGTTGGTCACGTCGATCGTTGCGCCACTGGCGGCCCGGTGCCATTCGCCCCCGATGAGCACGGGCTTGAGATCGGGCGTCGAGGTGGTCATGTGGGGATGCCTGCGCGCGGAGGGGTGACGTCCGCGCCGGTGGCCGCGAGGATGGCCAGCAAATCGTCTTCGGAGGCCTCGCGGCGGTTGTTGGCTCGAAACGGGTTGTCGAGTGCGGCCTCGACCATGCGCGCGGGTGCGTCGGTGCCAGGTTCGCCGGTTCGCCAGCGCGCGTCGATGCCGAGGGAACGGTACAGGTCGTCGAGCGCCTCGATTTCGCGGCGGGCCTCGCGGTCCACGACGGGCAGGTTGAAGGTCGCCACGTGCGGCAGGAGCACGGTGTTCTGCCGCCCGTGCGACACGTGCACGGCGGTCTGTGACGACAGCGCGTGGACCAGTCCGAGGCCGCAGCTGCCGCATGCGAGGTTCGCCATGGTGCTCGCCTCCAGCAGCAACTGCAGGTCGTTCGGGCGGCGATGCTCCAGGGCCGGTGGAAGAGCGAGCCGGATCGTGCGCGCGGCGGCCAGCGCAAGGGCGTCGGTGAACGGGGTGGCTCGGCGGACCCAGAGCGACTCGAGCGCGTGACTGAGCGCGTCCAGCGAGGCGTCGAGGAACGGCTCACGGGGCAGCCCGATCAGCAGCTCGCCGTCGAGGATCGCGACATCTGGCTCCAATCCCCGTCCCCGGACGACCAGCAGGTCCGGGCGCGTCGGCTCGTGGAGCACGACGACGTTCGAGACCTCGCTGCCAGAGCCAGCGGTGGTGGGAACGGCGACGCACGGGGCTGGAGGATTCGGCACACGGCCGATGCCTTCGTACGCATCGATCCTCCCGGCGTTCGTGAGCCTGACGGCCACGACCTTGCCGGCGACGATCGCGCTGCCGCCGCCGACGACGAGCACGCTGCGGCAGCCTGCCGCGCGCGCGATGGCCGCGGCGGCTTCGGTCTGGGCAATCGCCGGGTCGGGCTCGATGCCTCCACAGTCCACCCAGTCCACGGCTATGGCCGAGACGATCGGGTCCAGCAGCCCGGCGCGGGCTACGCCCGCATCGCAGACGACGGCGACCGGGCCGCTGCCGATCCGCCGCAGCTCCTCTCCGGCGCGAGCCCGGCTGCCGAGCCCGGTCACGATCCGCGTCGGTGCCGAGAACTCGAGGAAGGTCGGGGGCGTCATGCCCTCGGTCCCTGCGGGACGAAGCGCAGGGCAGCCATGGCGGCCATCGAGACCGCGGCGGGCAGGGCCAGCGCCAGGAAGATGGATCCCGTCGTCCACTGCAGGGCGATGAAGATCCCCGCCACGACCGGACCGACGATCGCCCCTGTGCGACCGATGCCGAGACCCCAGCCGACGCCCGTGGCGCGCAGCGACGTCGGGTAGAAGGCGCCGGACATGGCGTTGATGCTCGCCTGCCCGCCCACCACGCAGGCGCCAGCCACGAACACGATCGCCATGAGCAGGGGCAGCGAGAGCCCCGGGCTCCCGATGGCCGCGGTCGCCAGGGCGGCGACGGCGAACACGATCGTGAGCACGGGGCTGAAGCCGCGCCGCACGATCAGCCAGGCGAAGAGAAACGGCGAGAGAATGCCGCCGACCTGCAGCGTGGTGCCCACGAGCGCCGCGGTCGACACGCTGTAACCGAGCCCCTGCACGACCGTCGGGAGCCAGTTCGACAGCGAGAACACCATCAGCAGGTTCATGAAGTTGACGATCCACAGGAGCGTCGTGAACCCGCCCCGGCCCTCGCGGAAGAGCTGCGCCACCGACACGCCCGCGTGCCGGGTTTCCGAGACGACGAAGCGGACGTCGCCCTCCGGGACCTGTGCCGGATCGATGCGGCGGAGCCAGCGCGCGACGTAGGGCGTACTGCCAGGTCGATCACTGAGGACGATCAGCTTCAACGATTCCGGCAGCCACACGTACAAGGCGCCTGCGAGCACGACCGGCGCCGCGGCACCCACGTAGAAGACCGTCTGCCAGCCGAAGCGGGGAATGATCCACGCCGCCAGGAAACCTCCGAGTGCGGCGCCCACCGTGAACCCGATGGCCGTCCAGGTGAGCAGTGTCACGCGCAGACGCGCGGGGCTGAACTCGCCAATCAGGGCAAACGCGTTCGGGATCACCGCACCGAAGCCGATGCCGGCGACCAGCCGGATGGCCAGCAGCTGCGGCACCGTTGCCGCGAACGCCGTCAGGAACGTCATGGCGGCGAGGAAGACCACACCGGCAATCAGCACCGGCCGCCTGCCGATGCGGTCGGCGACGATCGGGACGGCCAGCTGGCCGATCAGCACGCCGAGATTGCCGCCGCCGAACACCGGGCCGAGCAGGGAGGGCGCGATGCCCCAGTCCTGGATGATCGCCGGCGCCACGTAGCTGATCGCCTGCACGTCGAAGCCGTCGATGACGAGGCACAGCGTGCAGATGGTGACGATGCTCACGTGCAGCGGCCCGACGGCGGCGTTGTCGATGACCGTCGAGACGTTGACCGTCGTGGCCGGGGACTCAGGCGGTGGCATCGTGGTCGTCAGCAGCGGAGGAGTGGTCAGAACTCCTGGAGGTCCTCGGCGACGATGATCGGCCCGGAGAAGAAGCGCTGCGCTTCCTCGACGTAGCGCTCGAAGCGATCGCCCGGCCCGGTCGGGGGCACGTGCGAGAAGATCAGCGTCTTCACCCCGGCCGCCGCCGCCATCCTCGCGACCTGTTCCGGCCGCATGTGCTCCTCTTCGAGGTGCTTGACCCAGTTCGCGCGGGTCTCCTCGCTCATCTCCTGCCAGGAGCCGTTCCGCTTCCGCATCTCGATCGCGTCGTTGGCGTCCAGCACTTCGCTGACGAGCAGGTCCACCCCCTGCGCGAGCGCCGTGACCGCCTCGGAGGGACCGGTGTCGCCGGTGAAGACGATCGATCGATCCGGCGTGTCGAACCGGTACGAATACGACGCCGCCTTCCCGTACGCCGGCGTGCCCTCCGGGAACTGGAAGTGGGAGTTCTCGACGGCCGTCACCGTGACGCGGTCGTCGGTGAACACCACTCCCGGCGTCACGTCCCGCGCGTGAAACACGTCTTCCATGGGCGTGCGCTTGCCCTCGGTCCAGCAAGTCAGGAAGTTGATCGTGGCGTACTGGATGGCGCCCGCGACGATCGCCTCGGTGCCCGGCGGGCCGTAGATCTCGATGGGACCCCGGTGCTGGTACTCCCAGCCAATCACGAGGACCGTGGCGAGGCCCAGCATGTGGTCGCTGTGCGGGTGCGTGATGAAGATCTGGTCGATCTCGCGGAAGTTCGCGCCCGACTGGACGATGCGGCGCAGGACGCCGTCGCCGGCGTCGATGAGGTACGGCTTGCCGTCGACCGTCAGGAGATTCGACGCCTGCGCACGGTTCGCCGTGGGCAGCGGGCCGCCCGCCGTGCCGAGCGTCACCAGGCGCGTTCGGGAGGTGGCCCCGGGCGCGGTGTCGGGCGTAGCGCCGGGAGGCGCGTCAGGCGTCGTGCCGGACGCCTGGCGCGTGGCGGAGTCGCCGCACGCTGCGGCGAGCAGCGCGAAACCGAGAACGACGACGAGTGCGGCACGTCTGTCGCGAATCGACATGGTTCGACCCTCGGGCCAAGCCGGCTGTCACGCGGTCGGCGGGAACAGAAGGGGAGTGTCCTGTCCGGAGCCGAAGCGTGTCAACCCTCGGCCGCGAGCGTTCGTCCCGCTTTCCCGCGTCTAGGGATCGACCAGAATCTCGTCCGCAACGCGGATGACCACATACTGCTGAAGCTCTCCGGGGCGCAGTTGGAGCGCCGCCCGGTCAGGCAGGGTCGCGAGCGCGTCGATGACGCGTGCCTGGTTGTCGGAGTCGGCATCGACCAGCAGATCGACGTCCATCGTTCGCCGGTTATGGCCCGCGGCCCGAATCGCGAAGCCGCCGATCACGACAGAGCGCGCGCCGCGCTTGTTGAGCGCGCGGCACAAATCGCGCAAGTCCTCGAGCGTGGGTTCGCGCGACTCCAGCGGCTGGCCGGACGCGTGATCGTCCTCCACAGCCATTCGTCAGCGTCTCGATGAGTGGGAAAGCGATAGACTCCGCGCGCGACTCGGATGCCACCGAACGCGTTCCGCCACGCGATCGAGTCAGCCCGTCGGCTCGACGCTATGGAGAGTGGATCGACCGGCTGCGTCCGGCGACCGACGACGCGATCGATGCGCTCCTCGACAGTGGAAGGGCGGGACGGCACGGTGAGCCAAGCGTAGCACCGACGGGCCGAATCACAACACCGACGCGTTGAGCGGCCTCCGGCCGGTCTGTCATGGTTCGTCCAGGGGCAGGCGGGCCTGGGGAGGTGACGGCGCCGGCGCAACGGCGTCGCTGTCGCAGAGGCCGTGCACGCTCGCACCCAGCAGGCGCACGGGTCGGACGCCGGCCTCCGTCTTCGCCAGCAGTACCACGGCCCGCGTCGCGATCGCGTCCGGATCGCGCGTCGGCGCCGCCGAGTGGCTCCGCGTGATGGTGGTGAAGTTGCTGTAGCGCACCTTGATGGTGACCGTCCGGGCGAACAGGCCACGGCGTTCCAGCCACGAAGCGGCGTCGCGCGCCATGCCGTCGATCTCCGAGCGGATCCGATCGAGCTCCGTCAGGTCCTGCGGGAACGTGTTCTCGCTACCGGACGACTTCGGCTCGTGGTGGGCGACGACCGGGCGATCGTCGATGCCGTGGGACAGTTGCACCAGCCAGCCGGTCATGCTGCCGACGGCCGCGCGCAGCGTCTCCGGGTCCGCGGTACGCACGTCCACGAGCTTTTCGATTCCGCGCGCGCGCAGCTTCTTCGCCGTAACCGGCCCCACCCCCCAGAGCGCGTCGACCGGCAGCCCCTGCAGGAACGTCTCGACGCGCTCGGGCGCGACCACGGTGAGGCCGTCGGGCTTCTTCCAGCCCGAGGCGATCTTCGCCAGGAACTTGTTCGGCGCGACGCCGGCTGACGCGGTCAGGCCGGTCGTCTCGCGGATCTGCTCCTTGAGCCGTCTGGCCACGGTGGCCCCGAGCGGTTCCCCCCAGGCGTTCTCGGTGACGTCGAGATAGGCCTCGTCGAGCGACATCGGCTCGACCAGCGGCGTGATCGCGCGGAACAGCCCGAACACCGTCTGCGACGCCGCGCGGTACCGGGTGAAGTCGGGCCGGACGACGACGAGCGATGGGCACAGCCGGAGCGCCCGCGCCATCGACATCGCGGAACGGACGCCGAACACCCGCGCCTCGTAGCTGGCCGCCGCGACAACCCCGCGCGAATCCGCAGCGCCCCCGACCGCCACCGGCTTCCCCCGGAGCGACGGGTCGTCGCGCTGCTCGACCGATGCGTAGAAGGCGTCCATGTCGAGGTGCAGGATGCGGCGAATCATTGAGAATTGAGGATTGCGGATTGGGGATTGCGGATTGCGTTGGCGATTGGCGATTGGCGATCGAACTGACGATTGCGGCGTAAGGTCTGCGTTGGGCTTTGGGCCTTGGGCCTTGGCTTGGGATTTGGGCCTTGGGTCTTGGGATTTGGAGCTGCCCCCTATGTCCCCGTAGACCCGAACCCGCCGCGCGTCTCGGGGCGGATGACAGGAACATCCTCCCAGGTCACGCGCGGCGCGGGGAGCACGACGCCCTGGGCCAGCCGGTCGCCGCGGGCCACGTGCACCTCCCCGTCGGTCACGTTGATCACCTGGATCCGTACCTCATCCGAGGGTCCCGCGTAGTCGGAATCGACGATCCCCACGCCGTTGGCCACCATCAGCCCCCGCTTGAGCGGCGTGCTGCTTCGGGCGAAGATGGCGAGGAGGTACCCGGGCGGCACGCCAATCACCAGGCCGGTCGGGACCAGCACAATCGCACGCGGTGGCACCGTCACGTCGGCGGCCGCGGCCAGGTCGAAGGCCGCCGAGCCATCCGTGCCGTAACCAGGGAGAGGCATCGTGGGATCCAGACGGGTGATCTGCAGGCGCATGGCTGGAGCATACCGAAGTCCGCACACGTCGCGCCCCTCGTGGCTGATGGTGGTTCTCCTCCTGCTCGCGGGCAGTCCCGCTGGGGCGCAGCAGGACGACCTGGGCGCCACGCTGCCGCTCGACACGTCCATCCGGACGGGACAGCTGCCGAACGGCTTCACGTATTTCATCCGCCAGAACGACCGTCCGGAGAAGCGCGCGTCGCTGCGGCTGGCGGTCATGGCCGGCTCCATCGACGAGGCGGAGCACGAACGCGGCCTGGCGCACTTCCTGGAGCACATGGGCTTCAACGGAGGCCGGCACTTCCAGCCTGGCGAGCTGGTGAAGTACCTCGAGTCGATCGGATCGAGCTTCGGCGCGCACCTCAACGCCTACACGAGCTTCGACGAAACGGTCTACATGGTGGAGGTGCCGACCGACCGCGAGGGGCTGCTCGAACGCGGGCTCGACGCGATGTACGACTTCGCGGGCGGCATGTTGCTCCTGCCGGACGAGATCGACCGGGAGCGGGGCGTTGTCATCGAAGAGCGCCGCATGCGGCGCGATGTCGGCACCCGGGTGATCGAGCAGCAGGCGAACGTGATGTTCGGCGATTCGAAGTACGCCGACCGGCTGCCGATCGGGCTGCCGGAGGTCGTCACGGGCGCTTCACCGGACACCGTCCGTGGATTCTACGAACGCTGGTACCGGCCGGACCGCATGGCCCTCATCGCGGTGGGCGATGTCGATCCGGCCGCGCTCGAGCCGCTGATCGTCAAGGAATTCTCCGCGCTCGAGAAACCGGCCACGCCGCCGCCGCCGCGGGACTACCCGATCCCGGATCACGAAGGCACACAGTACTCGGTGGCCACCGATCCCGAAGTGCCGCAGTCCACGGTCAGCATCATGGAGCGGCGTCCGATGGGGCGGCAGGATCGCGTCGGCGACTACCGCCGGTCGCTGGTGGAGCGGCTCGCCGTCCAGATGCTCAACGAACGCCTGGCGCAGATCGCACGCCAGCCGGACGCGCCGTTCCTCGGGGCGTCCGCCGGCCAGAGCCTGCTGAGCCAGGACGTCATTGCATCGATGCTGCGGGCGTCGGTCAAGGACGGCGGGATCGAAGCGGGACTGACCGCCATTGCGCAGGAGGCGGCGCGGGCCAGCCGCCACGGCTTCAGCGCCGCAGAGCTCGATCGGGCGCGCAGACGGCTGCTGGCATCGTACGAGCGGATGTACAACGAGCGCGACACGAGCGAAAGTGGTGGCCTTGCGTCTGAGCTGGTGCGCCACTTCCTGACGAACGAGCCTGTGCCCGGGATGGCCGGCGAGTTCGACCTGGCGCGCCGGTTCGTCCCGGCGATCACGGCCGAGGAAACGACCGAGGTCGCGCGGCGGTTCTGGAGCGGTGAGAACCGCGTCGTGCTCGCGGTCGCTCCCGACAAGGACGGCCTCGCTGCGCCGACGGAGGCGGGACTCAGGGAGACGCTGGAGCGGGCGCTGGCGGCAGAACTGGATCCGTGGCCGGAGGAGGACGACACGCCGGAGCAGCTGATGTCGAGTCTCCCGGTGCCCGGCACGGTGACCGACGACCGCGTCGTGTCCGAGCTCGGCGCCACCGTCCTGCGGCTGTCCAACGGCGTCGAGGTGTGGTTGAAGCCGACCGACTTCAAGGCCGACCAGGTGGTGTTCACCGCCTACGCGAAGGGCGGCCTGTCGCTGGCGGCGCCGGACGAGTACCACGAGGCCGATCTCGCCACCAACCTCGCCGATGTGTCCGGCGCAGGCGGGTTCTCACCGATCGATCTCGAGAAGCTTCTTGCCGGTCGCACCGCGGGCGCCTCCCCCTTCATCGGGACCTACACCCACGGCATCAGCGGCTCCTCGTCGGCGGCCGATCTCGAAACGGCGCTGCAGCTCGTGCATCTGTACATGACGGCGCCGAACTGGAACGACGAGTCGTTCACCCTGCTCAAGACGCGGCTGCAGGCCGCGCTGGCCAACCGGGCCCAGAACCCCACCGCGGCCTTCTCGGATGCCGTGGAGGCGGTGAACAGGATGGGCCACTACTCGTCGGTGCCCCTGACGGCGGACAAGGTGCCGACGCTCCGCGCGGACGTGATGCAGCGGTTCTACGAGGCGCGGTTCGCGAACGCGGCCGACTTCACGTTCATCTTCGCCGGCTCGTTCAACGTGAACAACGCCACGTCGCTGGCGGCCCGCTACCTCGGCTCGCTGCCGTCCACGGGCATCCGCACCGCCGAGGTGGGAGACGTGCGCTTCGAGTTCCCGCCCGACGTCCGGCGTGAGGCCGTGCGGAAGGGGAAGGAACCGAAGGCGCAGACGATGATCTCGCTCTTCGCGGACACCGGACTGGACGAGATGGAGATGCACCGCCTGCGCGCCGCCATCAGCGTGCTGGACATCAGGCTGAATGAGGTGCTCCGCGAACAGATGGGCGGAACCTACAGCGTGGGGGTCGGCTACCGGGATTCGCAGCCGGTGCCGGGCTGGGGCATGGTGCAGGTCGTGTTCGGCAGCGCGCCGGACAACGTCGCGGAGCTCACGGCGGCTGTCATGAAGGAAGTGGCGGCGCTGAAGGCCGAGGGCCCTACCGGCGAGGACGTGGCGAAGGTGAAGGAAATCGAGAAGCGCCAGCTCGAAACGTCGGCCAGCAACAACGGCTACTGGATGGGATCGATTCAGACCGTGCTGACCCTCGGGTGGGACCCGACGTCGATCGTGCGGCGCCCGCAGCGCACCGAGTCGCTGACCCGCGAGAACATCCAGGCGGCGTTCCGGAAGTACTTCCCGGAGGACCGCTACACCGTCGTCTCGCTGCTGCCCGAGCAGTAGGCGCGGCCCAGCCGAAGCCGGCCCCTGCATGTGCGGATGCGCGCTCGGGCCTGGTAGCGGCCAGCTCTGGCTGGCCGGGCGGCCGACCATCAGCGGTCCTGACGAATCTCGGGAGACGGGAGAGTACCCGGCCCACCGGGGAAGCTGCCGCCACCGGGGAACGGGAACGGCGTGTTCAATCCGCCACCCGGTCTGCCGGGTGTGCCTGGAGTGCCACCCTGTCCCGGGAAGCCGGGAGGTCTGGCGCCGATGGCTCCAAGCTCACCGGTGACGGGCGCGCCGGGCTGCCCCTGGCCGGGGGCGCCGGCAGGGCCCTGCGCCACGAACAGGAACACCCATTCGTTGTAGTGGCTGTACCCCTCGTACAGGCGGATCGACTCCTCGGTGCTCGTGCTGGTGACGCCGATGATGCCACCGCCGCCGGCCGTCGCCGTGCCCCCGACTGAGCCTGGCCGTCCAGGCAGGTTCTGCGCCGGAGCCCCGCCGGGGTTCAGCGTGTATAGCCGCGATCCAAGCCCGCCTGGCCCAGGGCCGGTCCGCTGCTCGAGTTCCCGACGCTCGGCCGCGAGTCTCGCGTCCGGTTGTCCCGACCCCGGCATTCCCGGCGTGACGCTCCCGCCGCCACCCGGCATCCCGGGCTGCAGCGCACCGGCCGCCTGAGCCGCCGTCAGGATCTGGAAGTTGCCACCGGTGATCGGGTCCTGGTACTTCTTGCGCAGGAACTTGCCGTCGACGAGGACGTCGATCGACGGTGGCAGCGCGCCGGGTCCCGCCTTGCGCTGGAACAGGCCGATCGCGCGCCCGTACTGTTCGCCGCGGAAGATCAGCTCGGCTTCCTTCTCGCGCCGCGCCATCTGGCTCCAGACCGGCATCGCGGCGGACGCCGCGATGCTCATGATGGCGATGGCCACGAGCAGGGCGGCCATGGCGAAGCCGGCGGCGCGCGAACCCGGCTCGATCATGCGATCAGGATACCCGTAGCCGGGCTCGCGCGCCGCCGACTTCGCAAGTGGAACAGTGGAACAGTGGAAAAGTGGAAAAGTAAAGTGGGAAGTTGGAAGTCAGAAGTCGGAAGTCAGTTGAAGGTTCGAAGTAGGGCGCTGGGCCGCGGTACTCGCACTTCCCAGTGAATTCCCACTTCCCACTTCCCACTTCCCACTTCCCACTTACTTCCGACTTCTGACTTCCAACTTCCCACTTTACTTTTCCACTTTTCCACCTTTCCACTTTTCCACCTATCATCGTCTCTGTCTCTGATGCAGTACATCTACACCATGAAGGGCCTCGGGAAGGTGCATCCTCCCGACGCCGTCGTTCTCAAGGACATCTGGCTCTCGTTCCTCCCCGGCGCGAAGATCGGCGTCCTGGGCCTCAACGGCGCCGGCAAGAGCTCGCTCCTGCGGATCATGGCCGGCGAAGACACCGAGTTCATCGGCGAAGCGTTCCCGGCCGACGGCATCAGCGTCGGGTTCCTGCAGCAGGAGCCTCGGCTGGACGCCTCGAAGACGGTGCTCGGCAACGTCGAAGAGGGCGTCGCCCAGACCAAGGCGCTGCTTGAGCGGTACGACGCGCTGAACATGAAGCTCGGCGAGGACCTGTCGCCGGACGAGATGGACAAGGTCATGGAGGAGCAGGGGAAGCTCCAGGACCGGATCGACGCGATCAACGCCTGGGATCTCGACTCGCAGCTCGAGCTTGCGATGGACGCGCTGCGCTGTCCGCCGCCGGACGCCGACGTGTCGACGCTGTCGGGCGGGGAGCGGCGGCGGGTCGCGCTGTGCCGGCTGCTCCTTCGCTCGCCTGACCTGCTCCTCCTCGACGAGCCGACCAACCACCTGGATGCCGAGTCGGTCGCGTGGCTCGAACGTTTCCTCAAGGACTACAAGGGCACGGTCGTGGCAGTGACGCACGACCGGTACTTCCTCGACAACGTGGCGGAGTGGATCCTCGAGCTGGACCGCGGCTCCGGCATCCCCTGGAAGGGCAACTACTCCTCGTGGCTGGACCAGAAGCAGCAGCGGCTGGCGCAGGAGGAGAAGTCGGAGACGAAGCGGCAGAAGACGCTGCAGCGCGAGCTCGAGTGGATCCGCATGGCGCCGCGCGCGCGGCAGGCGAAAGGCAGGGCGCGTCTCAACGCCTACGAACAGCTGCTCAACGAGGACACGGCGCAGAAGCTCGATCAGGTGGAGATCTACATCCCACCGGGGCCGCGCCTCGGCGACATCGTGGTCGAGGCCCGCGGGCTCCGCAAGGGCTACGGCGACCAGCTCCTCATCGACGACCTGAACTTCACGCTGCCGCGCGGCGGCATCGTCGGCGTGATCGGCCCCAACGGCGCCGGCAAGACGACGCTCTTCCGGATGATCACCGGGCAGGAGACGCCGGACGATGGGACGCTGCGGGTGGGCGAGACGGTCGTGCCGGGGTACGTGGACCAGGATCGCGACAGCCTGGACGGCTCGAAGTCGGTGTGGGAGGAGATCTCCGGCGGCGAGGATGAGCTCCTCGTCGGGAAGCGCACCGTGGCGTCGCGCGCCTACGTGTCCTGGTTCAACTTCAAGGGACCGCAGCAGCAGCGGAAGGTCGGCACCCTCTCCGGCGGCGAGCGGAACCGCGTGCACCTGGCGAAGCTGCTTCAGAAGGGCTCGAACCTGCTGCTGCTCGACGAGCCGACGAACGACCTGGACGTCGACACGCTGCGCGCGCTTGAAGAAGCGCTGGTCAACTACGCCGGGTGCGCCGTGGTGATCAGCCACGATCGCTGGTTTCTCGACCGGATCGCCACGCACATGCTCGCGTTCGAAGGCGACAGCCGCGTCGTCTGGTTCGAAGGGAACTACCAGGACTACGAGGCCGACCGCCGCCGCCGCCTCGGCGCGGAAGCCGACACCCCGCACCGGATCAAGTACCGCAAGCTGACGCGCTGACGCGCGGACGCGAAGTCCCAAGACCCGAATCCCGAATCCCAAGCCAAATCCCAACGCCCAAGTCCCAATGAGGAGGGTCACACTGACACTTGTAGGGGCCGGCTTCAGCCGACCCGGCCTGGAGTCGTAGACTCTCCTCTGTGTCATTTACCGACCTCCGGAGTTTCCTCGACCGCCTGCGCGGGGACGGCGACCTCGTCACTGTCGATGCGGAGGTGGATGCCCACCTGGAAATCGCCGAGATCCATCGGCGGGTGATCGCCGCCGGCGGTCCCGCGATCCTGTTCACGAACGTCCGTCTCGGTTCACCCAAGTCTTCCCGCGGGCAGTCGCGGTCCACGTTTCCGGTGGCGACCAACCTGTTCGGCACCGCGCGCCGCGCCGAGCTGGCGTTCGGCGAGCGCCCGCTGCGACTCGTGCGACGGGCGGTGGAGCTGGTCGAGCGGCTGATGCCGCCAACCGCCTCGACGTTGTGGGGCGCGAGGGACGTCGGGTTCGAGCTGATGAAGGTGGGGACGCGCCGCGTCTCCCGCGGGCCCGTGGTCGACCAGATCACGTCGGAGCCTGCGCTGACTCGCCTGCCCGCCCTCACGTGCTGGCCGGAGGACGGCGGCCCGTTCATCACGCTGCCCCTCGTCTACACAACGCACCCGGTCCGTGGCGGGCACAACCTCGGGATCTATCGCATGCAGGTGTACGACGGCCGCCGGGCCGGCATGCACTGGCAGATCGGCAAGGGCGGCGGCTTCCACTACGCGGCGGCCGAGGCGCTGTCCCAGAGCCTGCCGGTGACGGTGTTCCTGGGCGGTCCGCCGGCGCTGCTCCTGTCGGCGGTCGCGCCGCTGCCGGAGAACGTGCCGGAGCTCCTGCTGGCGTCGCTCATCGCGGGCGAGCGGCTGCCGCAGGTACACGGCCACGGCGCGCATCCGCTCGTCGCCACCGCGGAGTTCGCGCTGATGGGCGAGGTGCCGCCCGGAGTCCGGCACCCGGAAGG
>VFZH01000023.1 GCA_016871255.1 Acidimicrobiia bacterium
CCGGGTGCTGATCGGGCACGAGGCGCATGCTCACCTTCGCCATGGCGGTCGCCGGCAGCACGGTCTTGGCGCCATCACCCGTGAAGCCGCTCAGCAGCCCGTTCACCTCGAACGTCGGCCGGGCCCACACACGCTCCAGGGTCGAGTAGCCGGACTCACCCGACAGCCGCGGCGCCCCGAGGTCCTTCTTGTAGCGAGTCTCGTTGAACGGCAGCTTCCTCCACTCCGCCCGCTCCTCATCGGTCAACGGCCGCACGTCGTCATAGAAGCCCGGAATCCTGACACGCCCGCCACGGTCCTTCATCTGCGAGAGCACCTGTGCCAGGACGAACGCCGGGTTGGCCACTGCGCCGCCGAATGACCCGGAGTGCAGGTCGCTCCTCGTGCCCCGGAGATCGATCTGGAAGTACGCGAGCCCGCGCAGGCCGTAACAGATCGACGGCACCCCCCTGGCGAACATCGGCGAATCGGAGATGACGACAACGCTCGCCGACAGTTCCTGTTTGTGCGCGCGGATCACGTCGTCGAGGTGGGCGCTGCCGACCTCCTCTTCGCCCTCGATGAAGAACTTCATGTTCAACGGGAGCGACCCGCCGTTCTTCAGGTACGCCTCCACGGCCTTCATGTGCATGAAGACCTGCCCCTTGTCGTCCGCTGCGCCGCGCGCGTAGATCTCGCCGTCGCGCACGGTGGCCTCGAAGGGCGGCGTCGTCCACAACTCCACCGGATCGACCGGCTGCACGTCGTAGTGGCCGTAGAAGAGGATGGTCGGCTTGCCCGGGACCCTGAGCCAGTCGCCGTACACGACCGGGTGGCCGGGCGTCTCGATCTGCCGGACGTTCTCCAGGCCGATGCGCCGCATCTCGTCTGCGGTCCAGGCGGCACACGCACGCACGTCGGCGGCGTGCTGCGGCAGGGCGCTGACGCTGGCGAACGCTAGAAAGGACTTCAGCTCCTCGACGTAGCGGTCGCGGTTCATGTTGATGGCATCGACGATCGGCTGCATGGGCCCGATCATACCGCGGTCCACCAGTCGCCAACCTGCGTCGCGCGGTCCTCGTTCCGCAGCTTGATCAGGTGCGCAGCGACGCTTTCCCTGGCTGCCGCTTCGAGCGGAGCGTCCAGTCCCGGTCCGGCCACGGGGCCTTGGCGAACCGAGTGGCCGGCGTGCGCTCGCGGATGGCGGGTGCACCGGACGCGTGGTCGCTGTGGTTGTGGGTCACCAGCACGCGAGCCAGGCGGACGCCACCCAGCGCGTCGTCCAGCGCGTCCAGGTGACGGGAGTCGCCCGTCCCGGCATCGATCAGGACGGGCGTCCGTCCGGACACCAGCCACGTGATGTTCCCGTCGCCGGTCAGCGGTCCGGGGTTGAAGGCAGGCAACGGAAACGCGAGCGGAGTCAATTGGCGATTCAGGATTGATGATTGAGGATTGATTGACGATCGGTGGATTCCTGATTGGCCCGCCTGGCAGAACTGAACACTGACGTCAGAAGTAGGCCTTCAGCCGCGCGTACAGGAAGTCGCGGCTGGCCAGGCGGCTCAGGAAGTCGCGGCCGCTGCCGGTCAGCCACGCGCCCGACACCTCCAGCCACAGGTTCTCCCGAAGGGAGATCGCGGCCGTGCCGCGCACGAACGCGCTCTCGGACAGCGGATCGTACGCCGCCAGTATCCGAAGCGAGCGCGTGTCCAGGGAGAACGTGCGCCCGGCCGAGCCCACGAGCAGCACCTCGGTGCCGTCGAGGTCCGGATCGAGCCTCGCCGGTTCCCGCTCCGCGCCTTCCCGTTCGACCGAGCGCGTGGACACCACGACATTCCCGCTCACACGGTAGCTGCCAGCCGTGCGATCCGCACCGAAGCCCAGCTCCAGCGTCCTCCCGTCCACTGCGGTCACAAGGGTCTCCGACTGCAGCGTGTCGTCCGGAAACCAGGCGGCTTCACCGCGAATGCCCCAGGCGCCGCGGACGGTCTCGAAGTCGCTGGCGACCATCGTGTAGCGGGGGAACTCGCCTGCCAGCGTGAACACGGGCGGCCCGGGCGCGAAGGTCGGAACGGCCCGGCCGACGCTGTACACGGCGAACGGCTCGAGCCCGCGATACACGCTGGCTCCGAAGTCGACGCGGCCGACAGTCGCCGTCACGCGCCCGCCTCCCTGCACGTTCCGCCAGCGTCGCTCGGGCTCGTGCAGCTCGGGCAGGAAGAGCACGCAGTTCGGATCGGTGTCCGGACAGGTCCGCGCGGCCGACACGCCGAGGCTGAACGGAGAGTCCTCTTCGGCGAGCTGGTCGAACCGTCCCCGTCGATGCCACGGTACCACGAGGCTCTCGACGGTCACGCTGCCGGGCAGGTACACCCGGCCCCGCACCATGCCGACGGCGAGGCGACTTTCGCTGCGCCCTTCCAACAGGAAGCGCGACACGTCGAGCGGGTTCACCACATCGCCCGGCTGGAACTCGTCCAGCCGGCCCCAGGTGACCCGCCCCGCGCCCGCGCGGAGGTCGAAGTGCCGAGATCGCCACTCGACGTAGAGATCCGAGGGGCGGACGATGGCCGCGCGACGGGACGCGCCCTCGCCGCGGTCGGCCAGCAGACCGTCCGCGTACCCGGACGCCCGCAGGAAGAGCCGCTCGCCGACCCGGGGCTGCGCGTCCACGAACAGCCGGGCCCGCAGCTCCGTCGCCCCCCCGCCACCGTCGAGGCGAGGCGCGTTCGGCAGCGTATCGGCCATCAGCGACACATGCCCGTCGATCGCGTCGGTCCAGGCGGGCTGGGCCGCGGCCGGGGCAGGCGCGAAGGTAACCACGACAGCCAGGAAGGGCCCAGCCACCCGCCTCCGTGTCAGTGTCTTCGTCTCACCCAGTGCGTGCACGTCGGGCTTTGGCAACTTGGGACTTGGCCTGGGATTCGGGATTCGGGACTTGGGATTTCGCGTCGATCGCGCGTCCCATGCGGCGCGCGATCGACGCCGTGCCGTAGATGCCCGGCAACACCGTGATGACCGCCGGCACGATGAACACCTCCGCCACGAACGCCATCGCCATCGTCAGCGCCATCAGCCCGCCGAACCATGCCGTGGGCCGGTAGTCGGACAGCAGCATGACGCCGAAGGCGAACGAGTTCACCAGCGCCGTGGTCAGCGACGCCCGTCCTTCGTTGGACGCGGCGAGGCGGATCGCTTCGGCCGTCGAGACCCCGTTTGCCGCCTCTCGCCGGTACCGCCCGAGAAAGTGGATCGTGTCGTCGTCGGTGATGCCCAGCGCCACGCTGGCGACCATCACCGTGGCCACGTTCAGGGAGATCCCCATCCACCCCATCAGGCCCAGCACGGCCAGCACCGGGACGGCGTTGGCCACGACCGCGAGCAGGCCGAACCGGGCGGAACGGAACACGATGAAGATCACGGCAAACACCGTGACGAACGCCGTGCCGAAGCTCCTGATCTGCGACGTCACCAGGTAGTGGTCCAGCGTCGCGAAGATGCGGCCGGATCCCGTGACCGTCGTGCGAATGCCGCTGCCGGCGAACGCCTCTGCGGCGAGCTGCTCGGCCTGGTTGACCTGCTCGAACACCAGGTCCGAGCTCATCGACGCCAGCTTCACCGACATCTGGGCGCGCGAGTAGTCGCTCGCCGTCATCCTCGCGAGCTCGGCCCGCCCCTCGTCCGACAGCTCGAACACGAACAGCTCCTGCGCCACCACGTCGGCTGACGACGGAATCTCACCGCTCCCGCCTCCGAGCTCGCGGTGGACGCGCCGCACGTAGTCAGCCAGCGACACGACCTTCCGTACGTACGCCAGCCGCTCCAGCTCCGCCTTCAGCGCGTCCATCCGGCGCAGCGTGTCCGGATCCTTCATCGTCCCCGGCTCGCCCTCGAACATCACGTTGAAGCTGTAGACGCCCGACAGATCCTGGTCGATGACCTCCGCCGACTCCTGCAGCGGGTGGCCGGGCGCGAAGAAGTTGATGTGGTTGGTGTCGACCCGCAGGTGCCAGATGCCCGCGATCGCGACGACGGCCGCCGTCGCCAGCGTGGCCAGGACGGGAAACGCGCGTCGCATCGAGAAGCGCGCCACCGCCTCGAGCGGTCCCGACAGCCATCGCTCCTGCGGAGGCACCCGGGTTTCCGGCGGCACGAGCGTGAGCAGCGTGGGCAGGAACACGATCGACATGACGAAATCGATCATCACGCCCACGCTGGCGCCGATGCCGAAGGTGCGCACAGCCACGACGTCGCTCGTGGCCAGTGACAGCAGGCCCAGCGCGGTCGTCGCGCTCGCACCGAACAACGGCAGCATCAGGTTCCGGACGCTGGACACGAACGCCTGGCGCGCCTGCCCGCTGTCCCTCAGCTCGTGCACGAAGTGCTGCACGATGTGCACGTCGTCTGCCACCGCCAGCACGAGCACGAGCGGCGGCAGCATGCTGGACAGCACGTTGTAGCTGAAGCCGAACAGCGAGTAGAGCCCCATCGTCCACGCCGTGCTCGCCAGAACGGCCACCACGACAACGCCGGTCACCCTCCACGAACGGAACATCACGTACAACCCGGCGACGATCAGCGCCAGGATCGGCGGCGTGAACACCTCGGCGTTCCGGACGGTGACGCGGTTGTACGTCTCGCTGATCTCGAGGCTGCCGTTGTAGAAGACCTCCATCCCGTCCGGCAGCCGCGGGTCCACCACGGCGTGGATCTGCTCGATGACCTCGCCACGCACCTCGTCGATGCGGTCCTCGTCGAACGACACCACGACCAGCGTCACCCGGCCGTCCTCCGACACCAGGTCGCCCTTCAGCAGTTCGTCGCCCAGCGCCTGGTCGCGGGCAGCTTCGGCTGCCCCTGGCTCGTCGAGACTGCCCAGCAGCGGCTGCACCTCGATGCCGCCATCGTCGTCACCCGCCGACGGGAAGGCTCGAACGATGTTCGCCGTGGCGAGACTGTCCACCCGCTGGACGAGGCGGACGCGGGCGATCCCGTCGCTGATGTCCCGGATGAACCGCAGCGAGTCCCCGGTGAACAGACGGTCGCTCCTGAGGGCGATCAGGAGGACCCGGCCCCCGCCGAACTCGGCGCGGAAGCGCTCGTAGGTCTGGTAGACCGGATCGGACTTCGTGATCCAGGCGCTGATGTCGTTGTCGAGGTCCGTGAAGCTGACGAGCGGCGCCATCGCGAGCGCGCCGACGGCGATGATCGACGAGAGGACGTACCGCAGCCGCCAGATCAGGGCGGCCAGGTGCGCGCTCATCTCGGCTGCTCCAGCCGGCGGCGGCTGAAGTCCTCCCCGGTCAGGCCGACGTTGTAGCGGATGGACGTGGTCTCGAGCTCGGTCCGCGTGCGGGCGGCCTCGTTGGCAACGGTGAGGGCCATGACCGTCCAGATGCCGTCTACCCGATCCAGCCGTGTCACCTCGAACAGCTTGCCGCGGTCGCCGTGGCGGTCGAACTGCTCGCCGCGCACCATCACGAGGCTGTCCTTGAGAATCAGCGACGTGGATCGCTGGTAGCGGCGGCCCGCATCCTTCGCCCGCGACTCGATCAGCCACGCCTCGCTCGCCACGCCGTCAGCCCCTGTCCAGGTAGCGCGTTCGTCCAGGAACGCGTAGGCGTACTCCCCGATGGTGCGGCTGCCGACGTCCTCGTAGCTCAGGTCACTGCCGGCGAAGCTCTCTTCCTTCTCCGCTCCTGCGATGCGCCGGACGCGGCCCAGCGCCGGCAGGTAGAGGAATCGCTCGTCGTCTTCGGCCTCGTGCTCGCGGACGAGCAGCGCCGTGTCCTTGATGTCGCTGGGATAGGTGAAGCGGGCCAGCGTGCGATCGCCTTCGCCACCGGAGCCCCTGAGCGTCGACAGCCGCATCTGGCGCTCGCGCACGCGGCCCTGGCGGTCGAAGAGGCGCATGCGCATCTCGGCAACGGAGTCGCGGCCGGTGTCGCGGTCCTGCGCGCGCCGGACGACGGCCTCAGCCGTCAGGCGCCCGGCGGACCCGGCCGACCGGTTCTGAGGCGCGGCAACCGTGCCGCTCACGGCGACAGCGAGCAGCGCGACCGGCAGGGCGAGCAGCGCCCGGCTCATGACCCGATTCTGTGAACTGCTTCACAAGGATGTCAAGGAGTGGCCTGAAAATGCGTGTCTCACGTTGGGCATTGGTGATTGGTGATTGGTGATTGGTGATTGCATTGGCGATTGGTGATTGGTGATTGCATTGCCGATTGGCGATTGGCGATTGCCTGACGACGCCGACGTGACGGTCATTGGGCTTCGGGACTTGCGCGCCTCTCCTACCGTCCCTCGCCGACCCGCGGCAGCGTCGCCACGCTGATCAGGAACGCCACGAACATCACGCCCGATGCCCCGACGTAGGGCACGACCTTGCCGAAGTGGTCGTAGGCGAACCCGCCGACGGTCGGACCCACGATCCGCGCGAGGCTGGCCGCGGACTGCGAGACGCCCAGCACCCGCCCCTGCTCGTCAGCAGCCGACAGCCGCGAGATGAGGGCGGTCACCGACGGGCTGTTGAGCCCCATCCCCACCGCCAGCAGCCCGCTCGCGACCAGCAGCCACGGAATCGACGTGGCGGCGGGAATCAGGGCGAGGCCGGCCACGAGCGCCAGGATCGCCGGCGGCACCAGCCGGCGCTCGCCGAACCGCCGCGCCAGCCGCCCGACGAGCCCTCCCTGCACGATGGAGAGGATGACGCCGACGAACGCGAAGATGTAGCCGATGGTCGCCGCGGTGAGACCGAAGCGCCAGCCACCGAACAGCGCAAACGTCGCCTCGAAGCTGGAGAAGGCCGCGATGACGAGGAAGTAGACGAGCAGCAGCTGGGAAAGCCCCGGCCGCAGCATCGCCACCCGGAACGAATCGAGGCGGGAGACCCGTGTGCGCGCGCCCCGGGTGGCGGGCCTGGACTCGGGCAACACCTTCCACGCGGCGGCGAAGTTGGCCAGCGACAACGCGGCGGCGAAGTACGACGGCACGCTGTACCCGAACTGACTGAGGAAGCCGCCGATGGCCGGCCCCAGGATGAAGCCCAGCCCGAAGGCGGCACCCACCAGGCCCATGCCGCGGGCCCGGTTCTCGGGCGTCGTCACGTCCGCCATGTAGGCCTGCGCCGTGGCCACGTTCGCCCCGGCGATGCCCGCCGCGATGCGCGCGACGAACAGCACGGCGAGCGACGTGGCCATCCCGAAGAGCATGTAGGACAGGAACGACCCGAACAGTCCGATCAGGATCACCGGCCGGCGCCCGATCCGATCGGACAAGCGCCCCCAGAACGGCGCGAACAGGAACTGCATGAACGAGAAGGACGTGTTCAGCAGGCCGACCGTCAGGGCGGTGGCGCCGAAGCTCTCGGCGTAGAACGGCAGCAGCGGGATGATGATCCCGAAACCGATCAGGTCGATGAAGATGGTGACGAAGATGATCGCGACGGGACTCATACGGGTGTCCCCGGACGGCTGCGACGCGCAAACAGCACGAGGGAGAGGACGAGATAGTACGCCGGATAGGCCAGCGATGCCCAGATCAGCCACGCCGCCGCCGCGGGCCCGCGCCACGCGATCACGGCCACCGCCACGGCCCACAGCACGCCCAGCCCGATGGTGAGCGGCCGAAGCGCCTCGGTCTGCGACGGGTACACATACCGGATCGGCACGAAGACCAGTACGGCCAGGCCGCACAGGATGACGGTGTTCGTTTCCGGCGGCCAGCCGGCCGCGTACATGTACAGCACGACGATGTTCCAGTACGACGGGAAGCCGGTGAAGAAGCCGTCGGCGGTCTTGGCCTCACGACGGCTGAACCCGTAGGCGCTCGACAGCAGCACGAGCGCGCAGACGGCCATCGCCCACTCGTCCGGTACGAGCAGCGCCCGCCAGACGATCAGCACCGGCACGAACACGAACGTCAGGTAGTCGACGATGTTGTCGAGCAGCGCGCCGTCGAACCACGGAGTCCGTTCCGAGACGCGCGCGGCGCGCGCCAGCACGCCGTCGGTGGCGTCCACCACGGTGGCCGCATACAGCCAGAGAAAGGCCGTGCGGTAGTCGTGCTCGAACGCGGCGGCCGCGGCGGCCAGCGCCAGCACCGCGCCGCTGGCCGTGTAGAGGTGAACCAGCCAGGCCACGGTCAGGTGGAAACGGCACCCTTCATACGGCCACCGGCGCCTTGATGGCCGGGTGCGGGTCGTACCCCTCGACGGTGACGTCCTCGTAGCGGAACCGGTCGATCGACCGCACGGCCGGGTTGAGCTGCACGCGCGGCAGCGGACGGGGCGTCCGCGACAGCAGCTGCTCGGCCTGCGCGAGATGGTTCAGGTAGAGGTGCGCATCGCCGAGGGTGTGGATGAACTCCCCCGCCTGCAGGTCCGACACCTGCGCGACCATCATCGTCAGCAGGGAGTACGACGCGATGTTGAACGGCACGCCCAGGAACACGTCGGCCGACCGCTGGTAGAGCTGGCAGGAAAGCCGCCCGTCGGCTACGTAGAACTGGAACAGCACGTGGCACGGCTGCAGCCGCATGCGATCGAGATCCGCCACGTTCCACGCGCTCACGATCAGCCGCCGGGAATCAGGACTGCGGCGGATCGTCTCGATGACCTGCGCGAGCTGATCGATCGTCCGCCCGTCCGGCGCCGGCCACGAGCGCCACTGGTGTCCGTAGATCGGCCCCAGCTCGCCCCGCTCGTCGGCCCACTCGTTCCAGATCGACACGCCGTGCTCCTGCAGGTAGCGCACGTTGGTGTCGCCCGACAGGAACCAGAGCAGCTCGTGCACGACCGACGGCAGGTGGATCTTCTTCGTGGTCAGGAGCGGGAAGCCGGCCGCCAGATCGAAGCGCATCTGGTATCCGAACAGGCTGAGGGTGCCCGTGCCGGTGCGGTCCGCCTTGCGCGCGCCGCGCTCGAGAATCTCCCGCACCAGGTCGTGGTAGACCTTCACTCCCCTTCGTCCCCCTTCGCCCAGTAGCGCGAATACTCCTCCAGATAGGACAGCGTGGCCATCGAGCGCATGCGATCGAAGAAGAGTACGCCGTCGAGATGGTCGGTCTCGTGCTGCGCCACGCGTGCAGGGAACCCGTGCAGCGGGAGCTCGATTGCGCGGCCCGTGCGGTCCAGCGCCCGGAGCACGATGTCGACGTGTCGCGGCACCATCCCGCGGATGTCGGGAATGCTGAGACACCCCTCCCAGCCCTCCTCGACCGCCGGGCCCGCGGGCACGATCTCCGGATTGACCAGGGTCACCACGTCGCTCGACTCGTCCGGTTCGTCATCGAGGAGCGCAACGAACAGCCGCAGCCCCTCGTGGACCTGCGGACCGGCCAGCCCCACCCCGTGGTACTCGCGCATCGTGTCGATCATGTCGTCGATGAGCTTCTGGACGGCCGGGGTCCGCAGCCCGGCGGGCGTGAGGGGACGGGCACGCTCACGGAGCACCGGGTGCCCCATGCGCGCCACCTTGAGAATCGACATGGAGGAGAATTATAGGCTCACGGCTCACGGCTCACGGATGCTGCACTCTCACGACGATTCGCACGCCTACCGGCACTGCCCCGTCTGCGGTGGGCGGCTCGAAGCCCGCCTGCTCAAGGCCGGCGAGCCGACGCGTCTCGTCTGCGTGGACTGCGCCTTCGTCTTCTACATCGACCCCAAGCTGGCGGTCGGCACGATCATCAGCGACCGCGGCGGCCGCGTCGTGCTCGTCAGGCGCGCGATCGAGCCCGGGTACGGCAAGTGGGTGTTCCCCGGCGGCTACGTCGACCGCGGTGAGCCGCTCCTCTCTGCCGCCGTGCGCGAGGCGCGCGAGGAGTGCGGCCTCGACGTGCGGATCGACCGCCTCCTCAACGTCTATTCGTACGCGGGGCGCGCCCCGGTCATCGTGGTCTACGCCGCCACGATGACGGGCGGGCTGCTGGGCTGCGACGACGAAGGGCTGGAGGGACGCTTCTTCAAGCCGCACGAGATTCCGTGGGACGATCTGGCCTTCCGGAGCACGACGGACGCCCTCGCCGAGTTCCTGCGCGCCTGACCCCGTCGTGCCCCTTCCCCGATGATCTCCCGAGCCCTGGCCGACGGCGTCCTGCTCCTGCACCTGGCGTTCATCGCCTTCGTGCTGGCGGGCGGCCTGCTGGCCCTGCGGTGGCGCCGGGTCCCCCTCGTACACCTGCCCGCCGCTCTTTGGGGTGTGTTCGTCGAGGCGTCGGGAGGCATCTGCCCCCTGACGCCACTCGAGAACCTGTTGCGGCAGAGAGCAGGTGATGCCGGCTACACCGGCGGTTTCGTCGAGCACTATCTCGTTCCTGCCATCTACCCGGCCGGGCTCACCTGGAACGTACAGGTCGTGCTCGCCAGTCTGATCGCGGCAGTGAACATCGGAGTCTACTGGCTGGTCTGGCGGCGGAGGCGGCGATGATGTCTGGCTGGCAGCGTCTGTGAGCGTCACGGTTCTCGGGTTGTTGGTCGGCGGGGGCGCCCTGCTGGTTGTCGGAGGAGACCTGCTCGTGCGAGGCGCCAGCCAGCTGGCCCGCGCGGCCGGCTTGTCGCCGCTCATCATCGGTCTGACCGTCGTGTCGTTCGGGACGAGCGCCCCCGAACTCGCCACCAGCACCCTGGCGGCGCTTCGCGGCCAGGGCGACGTGGCCTTCGGCAACGTCGTCGGCAGCAACATCTTCAACGTCCTCGTCGTGCTGGGTGCCTCGGCCGTCATCACACCGCTCGTCGTGGCACAGAAGCTCGTGTGGTTCGACGTGCCGCTGATGATCGGTCTGTCGGTCGCGGTGGTGGCGCTCGGGTGGGACGGTTCGGTCAGCCGCCTCGAAGGGCTGTTGCTGGTCATGGGCCTCGTGGCGATGGTCGCGTACTCGGTCCGATCGGAACGGAACGAAGCACCGGAGGTAATCCAGGAATACGAGGACGAATACGGCGACCGCGGCCCGGGCCGCCGCCGCGGCCTTCCCTATGCGGTCGGGGTGACGCTGGCCGGCCTGACGGTGCTGGTGCTCGGCTCGAGGCTGTTCGTGGACGGCGCCGTCGCCGCCGCGCGCGTGCTGGGCGTGAGCGAGCTGGTCATCGGCCTGACGATCGTGGCGGCTGGCACCTCCCTGCCCGAGCTGGTCACGTCCATCGTGGCCGCCATGAAGAAGGAGCAGGACATCGCGGTCGGGAACGTCGTCGGCAGCAACGTCTTCAACATCCTCGGCGTGCTCGGCATCGCCGCGCTGGCGGCGCCCTCGGGCGTGGCGGTCTCGGAGGTGGCCCTCGGCGTCGACGTCCCCGTGATGATCGCCACCGCGGTCGCCTGCCTGCCGATCTTCTTCACGGGTCACGCGGTCCTGCGCTGGGAAGGGCTGGTGCTCGTCGGCTACTACGCCGCCTACCTGGCGTTCGTCGTCCTCGACGCCACCCGGCACGACAGCCTTCCGCTGTTCAGCGGGTTCATGCTGGCGTTCGTCCTGCCCCTGACCGTGCTGACGATGATCGTGGTGACCGTGCGCGAAGTCCGGTCGAGACGCGCGTCGCAGGACCGAACCGTGTGACACGGGGTCCTGGACGTGGCCTGATCGATCCCGGCGCACGACGCTCACCGGCTGGCGCCCCTCGCGGGAAGTGCTGTACAACGTCGTGGTGACCGACGACCCTGCGGCCGAACAGGCCGCGGCCGTGACGCGCCCCCCGCTCGTCACGCTCCTGGCCGTCCTGCAACTGCTGGGCGCCGCCGGAGGCCTCCTTGGGGGCGTGGTGATCCTCGGCGCGGTGGCCGCTGGCGCCCAGGTGGAGCAGGCTGGCGTCATCGGGTTCGTGCTGCTCGCGACCGGCACGGTTCAGCTCGTCTGCGGCACGGGGCTGTGGAAGCTGCGGCCGCACGGTCGCACGATGCAGCTCGCGTTCGCCTGGGTCGGGCTTATCGGGTTCCCCTTCGGCACGCTGATCTCGATCCTGATCCTCGTGTACCTCCTGAAGCCGGAGATGCGGCTGCTGTTCTCCGGCAGAATGGACGATCTCTCGGCAGACGAGCGCGCGCATATCGCCGCGGTGAGCCGGGGGCCGCTCGCCACGGCCGTCATGGCGGCGGTCATCGGCATCACGGCGCTCGCGGTCGTGGCGCTGCTGGCCATCGTGACCTTCCCGCAGCTCCTCAGCGAGCGGCAGTCCGCCAACGAGGCCTCCGCCATCGGAACGCTCCGAGCCATCAACAGCGCCCAGATCGCCTTCGCCGCGGCCTGCGGCAACGGCTTCTACGCGCCGACGCTCGCGGCGCTGGCCGCTCCGGCGCCGGGACAATCCAAAGGGTTCCTCGCGGCCGAGATGGCGCGGGAACCCCTCGTCACCAGCGGGTACGCCGTCACCCTCTCGCCGGGCGACGTCGCCGACAGCCCCGCGGCGTGCAACGGGACCGAGGTCGTGTCGGCCTACGCCGTCGAAGCCGTGCCGCTCACCGCGGGCGACAGCGGCGTCCGCTTCTTCGCCACGAACCAGGAGGGCGTCATCTTCGAGTCCACCTCGCCGATCCTGATGACGCTCGACGGCGTGCCGCCGGATGCCACGCCGATCGACGAAGACGTGCAGCCGTGAAGGGATCACGGTTATGAGCGACATCCTGCTCGGAAAAGGCGCAGCGCCCGTCCATCTGCTCGCGCGCTACGGCAACCGTCACGGTCTGGTGGCCGGTGCAACCGGCACCGGCAAGACGGTCACGCTGATGGTGCTCGCGGAAGGCTTCTCCCGGCTCGGGGTCCCCGTGTTCATCGCCGACGTGAAGGGCGACGTGGCGGGACTGGCAGCAGCAGGGGCCGGCGGTGATCGGGTCCACCAGCGGGCAACCGACGTCGGGCTCGCGGGCTACACGCCGGAAGCCA
The DNA here is from genome assembly GCA_016871255.1 of Acidimicrobiia bacterium. Lineage (GTDB taxonomy): Bacteria > Acidobacteriota > Vicinamibacteria > Vicinamibacterales > UBA2999 > VFZH01. The sequence continues at coordinate 12,850 of VFZH01000023.1, forward strand.
GTCCGGTGATCTTCTGGGACCTGTACGGAAGAGCTGGCCATCCGGTCAGGACGACGATCAGCGAAATCGGCCCGACGCTGCTCGCACGCATCCTCGAGCTGAACGACACGCAGGCGGGCGTCCTCGAGATCGCCTTCGCGCTGGCGGACGACCGGGGCCTGCTGCTGCTCGACCTCGACGACCTCCGCGCGCTGCTCGGGTTCGTCGCCGAACGGCGCAAGGAGGTCTCGGCCGAATACGGCCTGGTCAGCCAGGCCTCGGTGTCGGCGATTCAGCGGGCGCTGCTTGCACTGGAGCGGGAGGGGGCGGCCGACTTCTTCGGCGAACCGGCCCTGGAGCTGACCGATCTCCTGCGCACCGACCTCGGCGGCCGCGGCGTCATCTCGATCCTGTCGGCCGACCAGCTGGTCCTCAGGCCGCGCCTCTAAGGCCGTGCCACTGCCGGTCGAGCGCACGCTGATCGCACCGCCCCGCTGTCGCATGGGCGCGCTGACGACAGAGGAGCGAGCCGCCGTGATGGCGCGGAGCCCCGTGGGCGCGAAGTACAAGACGGCCGTCAACCGCGAGTCGGCGTTCGAGCGGCTCGCCCAGCGGCACGAGGGCGCCGCGCAGGCCGACACACACGAGGCGCCGTCACCGGCGCGAGGGAAGTCGGCGCCAGCCGAGGCCGGCCGGGGCGCCCCGGGCGGCCTGTTGTGGGGAACGGGCCGCCGCCAGGGGCTCGTCGAGACGATGGCCAAGCAGGCGGCGAGGACCGCCGGCAGCCAGATCAGCCGGCGCATCCTGCGGGGCGTGCTCGGCGGGATCCTCGGCGGGCGGTGAGGACGGAAGGAGACCGATGGGCGTATCCGCGATCGAGGCGCTCCGGCGCCTGCAGGAGGGCAATCGGCGCTTCTGCACCAACGTCATCAGCTCGGACGCGCTGGCGACCCGCTCCAGGCGCGAGGAACTCGCGATGTCACAGCAGCCCTTCGCCATCGTGCTCGGGTGCTCCGACTCGCGCGTGCCGGCGGAGCTCGTATTCGACCAGGGGCTCGGGGATCTGTTCGTCATCCGCGTCGCGGGCAACATCGTCGCGCCGTCGCAGGTGGGGAGCGTGGAGTTCGCCGCCTCGCGGTTCGGCACGCGCCTGGTCGTCGTGCTCGGCCACACGCAGTGCGGCGCGATCCTGGCCACGATCGAAGCGCTGCAGCAGCCGAGCGGAGACCAGTCACGCAACCTGCGATCGATCGTGGAGCGCGTGCGGCCGTCGGTCGAGACGCTGCTCCACACCGATCTGCGGCACGACCCCGAGGCGCTCGTCCGGGCAGCCGGGCGCGCCAACATCAGGGCGTCCGCGAACCACTTGCGCCACGGGTCGCGAATCCTCGAGCAGCTGATTCAGGACGACGGCCTGGTCGTCGTGGGCGGCGAGTACTCGCTGGAGTCGGGTGTCGTGGAGTTCTTCGACGGCGTGCCCGACTCCGGGTAGCCTCGAGCGTCCCCGTACACGGCTCAGGCGACGGTAATCTCTGTCGCCAGGTAGACGTCCTGAATGGCGTTGAGCAGCGCCACGCCGTCCTTCAGCGGGCGCTGGAACGCCTTGCGGCCCGAGATGAGGCCCGTCCCGCCCGCCCGCTTGTTGATGACCGCCGTGCGGACGGCTTCCCTGAGATCGCTCTCCCCGGCCGACGCGCCGCCCGAGTTGATCAGGCCGGCGCGGCCCATGTAGCAGTTGGCCACCTGGTAGCGCGTGAGGTCGATCGGGTGGTCCGAGGACAGATCCGAGTAGACCTTCTTGTGCGTCTTGCCGAAGTTCAGCGCCGTGAACCCGCCGTTGGTCTCCGGCAGCTTCTGCTTGATGATGTCGGCTTCGATCGTCACGCCCAGGTGGTTGGCCTGCCCCGTCAGGTCGGCGGCCAGGTGGTAGTCGGTCTCCTTCGTCTTGAACGCGGAGTTCCGGAGGTAGCACCAGAGCACCGTGAACATGCCCAGCTCGTGCGCCTGCTGGAACATCTCCGTCACTTCCTGGATCTGCCGCTTCGACTCCTCGGACCCGAAGTAGATCGTTGCGCCCACGCCCATGGCGCCCATGTCGAATGCCTGGCGGACGCTGGCGAACCGGATCTGGTCGTACGCGTTGGGATAGGAGATGAACTCGTTGTGGTTGAACTTCAGGATGAAGGGAATCCGGTGGGCGTAGCGGCGCGACACCGCGCCCAGCACACCCAGTGTCGAGGCCACGGCGTTGCAGCCACCTTCGACCGCCAGCTTCACGATGTTCTCGGGATCGAAGCAGACGGTGTTGGGGGCGAACGACGCGCCGGCCGAGTGCTCGATGCCCTGGTCCACCGGGAGGATGGACACGTAGCCGGTCCCGCCGAGGCGGCCGTGGTCGAACAGCGACTGGAGGCTCGTCAGGACGCGCGGCGAACGGTTGGAGATGGAGAAGACGCGATCGATGAAGTCCGGGCCCGGCAGATGGAGCTGCTCGCGGGGAATGGTCCGGCACTGGTGGTCCAGGAGGGCCGCTCCATCCGCCCCCAGAATCGCCGCTACATCAGTGGTTCCGGCAGTACGCCGCTCGACGGTGGCAGTGGTCACGAGAGCTCCTCAGCAGAAAATCCCAAATCCCGAATCCCAATTCCCAAGTCCCAAATCCCAAGTCCCAAATCCCAAGCCAAGGCCCACGTTCCGAATCCCAAAGTTATACATCGGGGAACTCGAATTCCTCCACGGCGGCCGCTTCCACGGCCTGCCCGACGATCCCGTCGATGTCCAGCGCCGCTTCGGCGCGCTCGACCGTCGCGCGCCGGGCCTTCGTCTGCGGGTTGCGGGGCGTGAACAGCGTGCAGCAGTCCTGGTCCGGCACGATGGAGATCGGGTACGTCCCAAGGGCCCGTGCCTCGCTCATGATCTCCTCCTTGTCCATGCCGACCAGCGGCCGGAGGATCGGCAGGCTCGCGACGTTCCCGATCACCGCGAGGTTCTCCAGCGTCTGGGACGCCACCTGACCCACCGCCTCGCCGGTGACCAGCGCCTGCGCCCGCCTGGCCCGTGCGATGCGCTCGGCAATCCTCAGCATCAGCCGACGGTACACGACCACGCGCAGCGGGCCCGGCACGGCGAGGACGACCTGCTGCTGGAGATCACCGAACGGCACGAGATACAGCCTCGAGCGGAGCTGCCGGCGTGTCAGCAGATCGACGAGCTGTCGCGCCTTCTCCTGCGAGGCGCGCGAGAGGATCGGGTAGCTGTGGAAGTGGACGAACGTCACCGCGCAGCCGCGCTTCATGGCCCGGAACGCGGCCACCGGCGAGTCGATACCGCCCGACAGCAGGCAGACCACGCGCCCGGCGGTGCCGGCCGGCAGCCCGCCCGGGCCGCGCTCCTTGCCGAAGTAGTAGAACGCTTCGTCGGTCAGCACCTCCACGTGCACCACCAGCTCGGGCCGCTCGAGGTCCACGCGCCACCCCCGGGCCTGGCCGATGCGCCCGCCCACTTCGCGTTCGATCTGTGGCGAGGTCAGGGGGAAGCGCTTGTCGGCGCGCTTCGCCGACACCCGGAAGCTGCCGGCTTCGCGCGCGCCCAGGTCGCGGAGCACGGCTGCCGCGATCGCATCCAGGTCGAGCCGCTCGCGCCCGGCCAGCGAGTAGTTGGCGATCCCGAAGGTGGTCTTCAATCGCTCCGCCACCCTGTCCGGATCGACACCAGGTCCCGGCACGACTTCAATCCGCCCCATCAGCGACCGCACGACCGTCCCCCCGAGATCGCGCACGGCCTGCCGCAGGTTGCGCACGAGCCGCGCCAGGAACCAGGGCCGGTTCTTCCCCTTGAGCGCGATCTCCTGGTAGTGGACGAGGAATGAGGGCGAAGACATTGAAGATTGAGGATTGGTGATTGACGATTGATTGGTGATTGGTGATTGGTGATTGGTGATTGGTGATTGCAGACTACATTGAGGACTGCAGATGCGCGATCTGTTCGCCTCACTCGTCGCTCTCGTGCTCGTGTTCGCTGCGCTGAGCCTGGCGACGACGCTGCACTACTACCGCAAGCGGCGGGAGCGCGCGGCGCAGGCCGAGCGGAGCCGCGGCCGCCGCATCATCGCCGAGCTGCCGGTCGGCGAGGACCTCACGCTGTTCACGGAAGACGCGGTCCGCTTCTACTACGGCTCACTGTCGGTGGACAAGGCGGCCGTCATGGCGGTCCGGGTGCTGATCAACGGCGCGCCGATCGCCACCGTCACCTCCACGCGCGCGCCCCAGGGCGCGCTTCAGCCCACGTCGGTCGACGACCGCCCGGACGGCATCGCGCGCGACCGCTGGGACGTCGCCCTCGAAACGCTGGAGGGCACCACGCTGGTCGAGTGCGGCGCCGTGCGCGAACGCGTCTCGCAGGAGCTGGCGCGCAAGGTCTTCGACGCCGTGAAGGCGGACGTGGAACGCCGGAACGCGTCTACCACTCCACTTCGCTGACGCCCGCCCGGTGGTTGACCGCGCGAGCCATCACGAACAACAGGTCCGACAGCCGGTTCAGGTACGTCAGCACCACGGCTTCGACGCCATCCAGCGTCACGGCCCGCCGCTCGGCGCGCCGGCACACCGTCCGCGCGAGGTGCAGCGCCGCGCCTGCAGGACTCCCGCCCGGCAGGATGAACGCGCGGAGCGGCGGCAGCTCCTCCTCGAAGCGATCGATGGCGTCCTCGAGCAGCCGCACGTCGGCATCGGTCACGGTGGCCTTGGCCACGCGCTTCGAGATGCGTGCGGACGAATCCGCCAGCCGCGCCCCGAGCGCGAACAGCTTCTGCTGCAGCTGCTCCACGAGGCCCGCCATGTCGTCGTCCACACCCGCGGCTCGTACGACGCCGAGGCAGGCGTTGAGCTCGTCCACCTCGCCGTAGGCATCGACGCGCGGATCGGACTTCGGCACGCGCGTGTTGTCGAAGAGCGACGTTTCGCCCCGGTCGCCGGTTTTTGTGTAGATTTTCACGAGTCGAGTGACCGCCATTATACGAGCGCATGCGCAACGAGCGGCTTCCCCTTCCCCCTGAACGGCGCGCGTTCCGCCGCCGTCTGCTGGCCTGGTACGACGAACACGGACGCGACCTGCCGTGGCGGCGGACCGACGACCCGTACCACATCCTCGTCTCCGAGGTGATGCTGCAGCAGACCCAGGTCGATCGCGTGCTGCCGAAGTATCACGAGTGGCTGGAGAAGTACCCGTCACTGCCGGCGCTCGCTGCGGCGCAGGTCGAAGACGTGGCCGAGACGTGGCGGCCGCTCGGCTACAACATCCGCCCGAGACGGCTGCACGACATCGCCCGGGAGGCCACCACGCGCTTCGGCGGCACGCTGCCGTCCGACGAAGCCACGCTGCTCTCGTTCAAGGGGCTCGGCGCCTACACCGTCGGCGCCATCCGCAGCTTCGCGTTCCGCGAGCGGGCGGCGATCCTCGACACCAACGTGGCTCGCGTGTTGTTCCGCGTCTTCGTCGGCAAAGGCAACCCGAAGGCGCACGCCACGAGGAAGCACCTGTGGGCCGTGTCCGAGGCGCTGGTGCCGCGCAAGCGCGTGTTCGACTTCAACCAGGCGCTGATGGACTTCGGGGCGATGCTCTGCACCGCCCGCAAGCCCGGGTGCCTGGTGTGTCCGATGGCGAAAGACTGCCGGTCGTCGCCGCTCGGGAAGTAGGGTGGCCAAGGATCGGGCCGCCCGTCGGCGTTCGGCGTTACACTCCCGCACGGCAGGGGCGTGGGAGGCGGCTGGCCTTCCGCAACCCGGCTGCATGTGGTGGCGTTCATGAAGGTCGTTCTCGACATCGATCGGCTGCTCCGGGAGGGTCGTCTCACCGACGCGGAGCACGCCCGGCTGAAGGCGTTCGCCGCGGAAGACACGGGGTCGCTCGCCTTCAACATCCTGATCGGCTTCGGTGTCGTCGCGACGGCGGGGGGCGCGCTGGCATTGCTGCAGTCGGCGGACGCCTCGATCGTGCTCGGCGCCATCCTGTCGGGCGCCGGAATGATGATCGGCGCGAACCACCCCCGCCGCTGGGGCGTGCTCGGCTCCATCGTCCTGCTGGTCGGCACGATCATGGCCGCGGGGGGCATCGTCATCCGCGCGGAGGGAGGGCTGGCGGGCTTCCTGCTCGTGGCCGCCCTGTCGCTCGCCGGAGGGATCTGGGCGCAGAGCGGCCTCCTCGTCGCGATTTCGGCCCTGGCGCTGTCCGCCGCGGCGGGCGCCGCCACGGCGTACGGACACGCGATGTACGTGCTCGTGATCCGTCAGCCGACGGTCACCGTCGTGCTGTTCGGCGTGTCGAGCTGGGCGGCCTATGTGCTGTCGCTGCGCCTGCGCGCCGGCTACCGGCACCTGGCGATCGTCTTTGCCAGGACGTCACTGTTCCTGGTCAACCTCGGATTCTGGGTCGGATCGCTCTGGGGGGACTCCCTGTGGCTCCAGGACGACGATTGGGCGTTCCAGAGCGGTCAGCTGATCCCGTACTGGGTGTTCGTGATCGCCTGGGCCCTCGGGCTGCTGGCGACGGGGGTGTGGGCGGCGCGAGCCAACAGGCGGTGGGTGGTCAACCTGCTCGCGGTCTTCGGCGCCATCCACTTCTACACCCAGTACTTCGAGCTGCTGGGTGCGTCTCCCGCAGCGATCCTGCTGGCCGGGCTCGTCGCGGTGGGAATCGCCCTCGCCATCGCCCGCTACAACCTGGGTGTGAAGCCCCCCCAGGTCGCCCCCGCGGCGTGACGCCCGCGATCGCCGGAGCCGGGGTCTCGACCGCCCGCCCGGGCGGCCGTCCGGTCCGATCCGCGGGGGCACCTGCGGCCGGGAGGCACTGACCCGCGGTGGCCACGGACATGATCGTCGTGGCAGCCGTCGTCGAGCGCGCCGGCCGGTTCCTCGTCACACGGCGGCAGCATGGCGTGCATCTGGAGGGCTACTGGGAGTTTCCCGGCGGCAAGGTCGATCCGGGCGAAGACCACCAGACGGCGCTCCGGCGCGAGCTGCGCGAAGAACTCGACGTGGACTGCGAGCCGGGCGAGCTCATGTTGACGACCGCGCACGACTACGACGACCGCCGCATCACGCTGTGCTTCTACCGGTGCACGCTCGGCGGCACTCCGCGCGCCCTGCTCGGCCAGGAGGTGCGCTGGGCCACCCGCGACGACCTCGGCCAGTTGAGGTTTCCCCCGGCAGACGACGAGCTCATCCGGCTGGTGCGCCGCAGCCCGGGCGAAGGTGGACGCGCTTGACGGGGCGCGGAGGCGGGACGGACAATCCGCCGAACGACGCCGGAGTCTCACCCACAGGAGGTAACTGCGATGCGACGCCTGATCCTGGCTGGCCTGTTGACCGCCACCGTGTCCGTCCCTGCCGACGCGCAGGAAGGGCGTGTGCAGGCGGGCAAGGCGCTCTGGGACTCCCAGATGTGCAGCTTCTGCCACGGCAACTACGGCGAGGGCGGCTTCGGACCCGAGCTGGCCCATCGCGCCTCCTCGTTGACGCTCGCGCAGTTCACCCGCGCGGTCCGGGCACCCTGGGGCGTGATGCCGCAGTTCGGCGAATCGCAGTTGAGCGATCAGAACCTGGCGGACATGCACGCGTACCTGGGGAGCCTGCCGGAGCCCAGGCGCGTCGGCCACTGGCACTGGGACCTGCCACCCAACGATGATGCGCCTGTCGGCCAGGTGCTGCAGGTGTCGTTCGGATGCGGCCAGTGCCACGAGCCGGAGCTCGGCATGCCGCGCCGCCAGCTCGGCGCCATCGCCCGCGACACCTCCTTCGAGTACTTCGCCGACGCGGTCTGGAACCACAACGAGAAGTACCCCAAGGGGCGCATGGGCAGCTTCTCGCGGGAGCGGCTGCCGGAGGTGGCGCTCCGGGAGATCTACGACTTCATGATGGGTCTCGGCCTCCGCGTGCCGATGTCCGGCACGATCAGACCCGCTACGGGCGAACACAGCTACACGGTGCAGATTGCGAACACGGGCACGCCCGGGAAGGGGCTCGATGCGGAGATCGTCACCGTGTCGATCGTCGTGCCCGACGGCTTCTCGGTCGTCAGCACCGAGGGTGAGGGCTACCAGGGCGTCCGGCCGGCGAAGGCCCAGATGTTCTACTTCGACGGCAGCGGACGGGTGCGCGAATGGGAAGCCGACGCGATGATCTGGAAGGTGCCGCGCATCGCGGCCGGCGGCAAGCAGAACTTCAGCTTCACGCTCAAGGGCAGCGGGACGCCAGCGGCCGATGGGTTCGAAGGATCGATGCTCTGGTGGGAGAAGCCGCTGACCCGGATGGAGTACCCGGACCTCGAGTACCGGGACGTGCGGATTCCGGAAGTCGGCGACGCCAACTTCATCCTCTTCCGCCCGTAGCGCTGCCGAAGGAGCCGTCGTCAGCCGGCCCGGAACGGCAGCGCGTCGACGACGGCCTGCACCTCGCCAGCCGCCGTCGACGCTCGCAACTCCGTCCCGGGCGCAAGATGGTCGCGGTGCACGTAGCCGAGACCGATCCAGCCGAGATCCGGCGACTGCGCCACGCTCGTCACGCGCCCGACGTCGCGGCCGTCCTTCGTGAGATGCGCGTCCTTCGCGATCCCGCCCCCGTCGTCGAACCTCAGGCCGACCAGTTTCCTGGCCACGCGCCCGTGGCCGATGTGAAGCATGCGGATGATCACTTCCTGCCCGACGTAGCAGCCCTTGGTCAGTGAGATCGCGCGGCTCTCGATGCCGGCCTCGAGCGGGATCGTGTTCTCGTCCATGTCCACTCCGAAGAGCGGGCACCCCGCCTCGACGCGCGCCACCGCGATCGCGTCGGCCGACACCGCCTTCGCTCCGGCACCTTCGAGCGCTCCTCGAAGCGCGCTCTCGCCGCCGGCGTCGACATAGAGCACGAAGCCGGGGACGCCCAACAGGTCCAGTCGCACCGCCACGACGGCGCCAGCCGCGTACGGCGCCCGGGCGTTCCTGTACCGAGGCCAGTCCGCAAGACCGACAGAGCTTCCAAGGGCGGCCTCTATCGCCGCCGCGGCCTTCGGGCCGTGCAGCTCCAGGCGCCGGAGCGGCTCGGACAGGTCCGCGAGCGCGACCTGCTCCGAGAACAGGAACTGGTCGAGCCGCTGCAGGACGCTCGCCGCGGTGAACGCCGGCACGTCCAGCAGGACCATGTCCCCCGACTCCAGCACGTGCAGGTCGGTCGTCATCCGGCCCTGCGGCGTGAGCCACGCCGCGTAGCAGCCGCTCCCCGGCGCCAGGGCCGGGATGTCGTTCGTCAGGAGCCCCTGGAGGTACGAGGCCCGATCGGGCCCGGAGACGCCGATCAGGCCGCGCGGCTGCGCTTCGCCGAGCGCCGCACCCTCACGGATGATCCGATAGCCGGCAGGCACGGTCATTCTGATACGATCGGCGGGAAAAATGGCTCGTTCTCATTGTATCTGCCTCGCCCTGGCCGTTCTGCTCCCGCCCGCCGGCGCAGCCGCGCAGGCGCCGCCCGCGGAAGACACTCAGGTCTTCGTGGTGTTTCTCGGCGGCACCGCCGTGGGCCGCGAGACGGTCACGGTGACGCGGGACGACACGGGCCTGACCATCACGGGACGCAGTGTGCTGGGGCCGCCGGTCAACGTCCTCGTGCACAAGGCGGAGATGCGCTACGGCACCGACATGACGCCTCAGCGGCTGTCGATCGAAGCCGACGTGCGCGGCAGCGCCATCAGGCTCGTGGCAACCTTCGCGGACGGCCAGGCCACGGTGGAGTCGACTGAGAACGACAAGCCGTTCTCCAAGGTCGATACCGTCTCGCCGCGGACGCTCGTGCTGCCGAACCTCTTCTTCGGCATGTACGAGGCGCTCGGCCGCCGGCTGGCCACGACGGAAGTCGGCGCCGGACTCCCGGTCTACGTCGCACCCGAGGTCGAGATTCCCATGCGCCTGCGCGGCATGACGACGGATCGCTTCCAGGTCAACAAGGACGTGCTCGAACTCCGCCGCTACGAGCTGGCGGTCGCCAATCTCGGTGGCGAGGTCATCACGCAGGTGTCGGTCGATCCGCAGGGCCGGATGGTGCGCCTGACGGTTCCCGTGCAGGGACTCGACGTCGTGCGCGAAGACATCGCCAGCCTCAGCTCGCGCCCGCTGACGCACTCGAACCCCACCGACGAGCCGATCACGATTCCCGCCGAAGGGTTCAACATCGCGGGCACGATGACGCGACCCACCAGCCCACCAGCGAAAGCGCCGGCCGTCGTCCTCATCGCCGGATCCGGCGTCAGCGACCGGGACAGCGTGGTCGCCGGCGTGCCCATCATGAGCCACATCGCCGGCGCGCTGGCCAGAGCGGGCTTCATCGTCGTCCGCTACGACAAGCGGGGCACGGGGCAGTCGGGCGGACGGGCAGAGAACGCCACGATCCGCGACTTCTCGAACGACGCGCGCACGGTGGTCCAGTGGCTCGAGAAACGCGACGACGTGGATTCGGACCGCGTCGCCGTGGTGGGACACAGTGAAGGCGCGTGGGTGGCGCTGGTCACCGCCCAGCGGGAGCGGCGCGTGGACGCCGTCGTGGCGATCGCGGCCGCCGCCTCGACCGGCGCCGAGCTCATCCTCGAACAGCAGGCGCACGCGCTCGACCAGATGGAGATCAGCGACGAGGAGCGCGTCTCGAAGGTCGACCTCCAGAAGCAGCTCCAGGAGGCGGTGATCACGGGCAGGGGCTGGGAGGCGATCCCGCGCGAGTATCACAGCGCCAACACGCCCTGGTTCCAGAGCCTGCTCGCATTCGACCCCGCCAGGGACCTCGGCGATCTGGACGAGCCGCTGCTCATCGTCCATGGCGAGCTCGATCGCCAGGTGGACGCGTCGCACGCCGAGCGGCTGGCTGCGCTGGCCCGCGAGCGCAGCAACTCGCCGTCGATCGACGTCGTGACGGTAAGGGGCGTGAACCACCTGCTGGTGCCCGCCGAAACCGGCGGGCTGAACGAGTACGCCACGCTCGCCGATCGCAACGTCAGCCCGGAGGTGCTGAAAGCGATTGCCGACTGGCTGACTCGCACGCTGCCCACGCGATGAGCGACCGCGTCTGCGTCCCCGATTTCATCCGGAAGAAGCGCCAGGGCGAGCGCATCGCGGTGCTCACCGCGTACGACGCCACCATGGCACGCCTGTTCGACCGCGCCGGTGTGGATGCGCTGCTCGTGGGCGACTCGGTCGGCATGGTGGCCCTCGGCTACGCGAGCACGATCCCGGTCACGCTGGACACGATGGTGCACCACACGGCGGCGGTTGCCCGCGGCACGGAGCGCGCGCTGGTCGTCGCCGACATGCCGTTCATGACGTTCCAGGTCGGTGTGGAAGACGCGATGCGGAACGCGGCGCGGCTCGTCCAGGAAGCAGGCGCGGCCGCCGTGAAGGTGGAAGGCGCGGGTCGCGTGCTCGAAGTCGTCCACCGCCTGACCGAAGCCGGCGTGCCGGTGATGGGGCACCTGGGGCTCCTCCCGCAATCCGTCCACCGGGTCGGGGGATACCGCACACAGGCCACGACAGCGCGCGAACAGGAGGCGCTGGTGTCCGACGCCGTCGCCCTCGAGCAGGCCGGGGCGTTCGCGATCGTGCTCGAGCACATTCCCGAGGACGTCGCGGGCACGGTGACCCGCCGCGTCGCCGTGCCGACGATCGGCATCGGTGCCGGGGCGGACTGCGACGGTCAGGTGCTGGTCGGTCCCGACATGCTGGGGCTGTTCGATCGCGTCCCGCCGTTCGTGAAGCGGTACGCGCAGCTCTCGGCTACGGTCACCGGCGCAGCGCGCAGCTACGTGGCAGACGTGCGCAGCGGTGCCTTTCCTCCCGTCCGCACGCGTGAGAAGGTGCCGTCCGCCTGAATGCCACCAGAGGTCGTCGCGTCGATCGCCGGGCTGCGGGCGCGGCTGGCTGACGCGCGGGGCCGGGGCACGGTCATCGGCCTGGTGCCCACGATGGGCGCGCTCCACGCGGGCCACCTGAGCCTGATCGAGCGGGCGCGACAGGACTGCGGCGTGGTGGTCGTCAGCGTCTTCGTGAACCCGACGCAGTTCGACCGCCGCGAAGATCTCGAGCGCTACCCGCGCTCGCTCGACAGCGACGTCCAGGCGTGCGAGCGGGCTGGCGTGGACCTCGTATTCGCCCCTGACGTGGACGAGATGTACCGACCGGGTGCCGCGCTCACGATCGACGTGGGGCACCTGGGCGATCACCTGTGCGGCCGCTTCCGCCCCGGGCACTTCAACGGCGTGGCGACGGTCGTGATGAAGCTCCTCCAGATCGCCGGGCCCCACCGCGCCTACTTCGGCGAGAAGGACGCCCAGCAGCTCGCGATCATCCGGAGACTCGTCGAGGAGTTCGACGTGCCGGTCGAGGTGGTCGGCCTCCCAGCTGTCCGGGAACCCGACGGCCTGGCGCTCAGCTCCCGAAACCAGCGCCTGTCCCCGGCCCAGCGCCAGGCGGCCACCGGGATCTACAGGGCGCTGGATGCGGCCCGGCAGGCCATCGACGCCGGGGAGCGCGACGCCGGGAAGGTCCGGGCCACGGCCGAGGCGGCCCTTTCGGCCGGCGACGGGCTCAGGCTAGAGTACGTGGAAGTGGTCGAGCCGGCCGGCATGCAGCCGGTGGACCGGATCGACGGCCCCGTCATCGTGGCAGCCGCGGCGTGGGCAGGCGAGGTCAGGCTGATCGACAGCGTGCGCTGCGGGATCGCGACACCATGAAGCTGCGGATTATCTGCAAGTCGAAGATCCATCACGCCACCGTGACCGGCGCCGACCTCAACTACATCGGCAGCATCGGCGTCGACCGCGACCTGATGGTTGCCACCGACATCCTGCCCGGCGAGAAGGTGTCGGTGTGGAACGTGAACAACGGCCAGCGGATCGACACCTACGCCATTCCGCTGCCCGAGGGATCGGGACAGGTGGTGGTGAACGGCGCCGCCGCCCGCCACTTCCAGCGGGGCGATCGCGTGATCATCGCCGCGTTCCTGCTGACAGACGAAGTCGTCACGCCCAGGATGATCGTCGTCGACGAAGGGAACGCGCTGGAGCGGCACCTGCCCGATCACGACATGACCGACTTCGAACAGGTGTTCGACGAGCTGTCCGAGCTGAAGCTGGCACACTGACGCGACCGGCACGACCAGGCGTCGCGGGAGGACCGATGTGGGTGGACGAGCCCGTGCCGTCCTGGCCTGGACGCTCGCAGGCGGCCTGACCGCACACGCCGCGCACGCGCAGGGCATCACCGCGGTCTCCGGCATCACCGTCGGCCACCACACGCTGAAGGAGCGCCCGACCGGGTGCACGGTCGTCATCGCGGCTGGGGACGGCGCCGTCGGGGGAGTGGCCCAGCGCGGCGGCGCACCCGGCACGCGCGAAACCAACCTGCTCGATCCGCTGAACCTCGTCGATCGCGTCAACGCCGTGGTCCTGTCGGGCGGCAGTGCGTTCGGCCTGGACGCGGCCACCGGTGTCATGCGCTGGCTCGAGGAGCAGGGCGCCGGATTCCGGACGCCGGCCGGGCGCGTCCCGATCGTCCCGGCGGCGGTGATCTTCGACCTGGGCCTGGGCAACCCGCGGGTGCGGCCGGACGCCGAGTGCGGCTACCGCGCGGCCGCGGCCGCGTCGGGCAGCGCCCCGGCCGAAGGCAGCGTTGGCGCCGGAGCCGGGGCGACGGTCGGCAAGCTCGCCGGCGTGATGGTGGGCAAAGGCTACGGCGCGATGAAGGGCGGCGTTGGATCTGCCGCGATCGTGCTGCCCAACGGCCTGGCGGTCGGGGCGCTGGCCGTCGTGAACGCGCTGGGTGACGTCATCGATCCCGGAACCGGCCGCGTGATTGCCGGCGTTCGTGCTCCTGACGGCAGCCTGGCCGACGCGCGCACGCTCCTGCGCTCGGGCGCCCTGGTCGGCTCGGCACCGCCGGGCCAGAACACCACGATTGCCGTCGTGGCCACCAACGCGCGCCTCAGCAAGGCGGCTGCGAACCGTCTCGCGTTGATGGCTGACGACGGGCTCGCCCGCGCGATCGCGCCGTCGCACACCAGCGCCGATGGCGACACCGTGTTTGCGCTGGCGACGGGCCGCTGGAACGGCGCCGTCGATCTCAGCGTGCTCGGAGGGCTGGCTGCCGAAGTGATGGCCGACGCCATCGTGCGCGCGGTGACAGTGGCGACCGGTGCGCCCGACTACCCCGCTGTGAGAGACCTGCGCCGCTGACCCGGACGGTGGCCCTTCTCCTCCTATCGCTCTACGCCATCGTCATCGTCGGCCTGGGGCTGTGGAGCGCACGATTCGTGCGCAGGAGCAGCGACTTCTTCGTGGCCAGCCGGCAGCTGGGGCCAGGGCTGATCTTCGCGTCGATGATTGCCGCCAACGTCGGCGCCGGGGCGACCGTTGGCGTGGCAGGGCTGGCGTACGAAGACGGGATCAGCGCCTGGTGGTGGAGCGGGTCGGCCGGGCTCGGCTCGCTGGTGCTGGCGTTCTGGGTCGGCCCGCGGCTGTGGCGGCTCGCCAGCCGGCACGGGTTCTTCACCACCGGCGACTTCCTCGAGCACCGGTACGGTCCGTCGGTGCGTACTGTCGTGACCGTGCTGATCTGGCTGGGGTCGCTGTCGATTCTGGCCGCGCAGTTGCTGGCCGGCGCCGCGATCCTTGGCGCGATCGCCGGCGTGCCTCGGTGGCTCGGGTCGCTGATCGGCGGCGGGATCATGACCGCCTACTTCACCGCCGGGGGGCTCCTGGGCACCGCGTGGGTGAACACGCTGCAGCTCGGCGTGATGGTGGGCGGCTTCGCGATCGCGCTGCCGGCCGTCATCGCTGCCGCCGGAGGACCCGGCGCGATGACCGCCGGTCCTGGTCTTCCGGAAGGGTTCGGCTCGATGCTGCACTCGTCGGGCCCGGGGTCGGGATGGACGCTGCTGCTGCTCGTCGGGCCGGCGTTCATCATCTCGCCCGGCCTGATCCAGAAGGCGTACGGCGCCGCCAGCGAGCGGGCACTGAAGGTGGGCGTGGCTCTGAACGCTGTCGCGCTGATGCTGTTCGCGTTCGCGCCGGTGCTGCTCGGCATGGCCGCGCGCGTGCTGGAACCGGGCATCACCGACCCGGACAGCGTGCTGCCGCACGTGCTGACGGCCGAGCTGGCACCGTGGCTCGGCGCGATCGCCCTGGCGGCCATCTTCTCGACCGAGGTGGATACCTGTGACGCCGTGCTGTTCATGCTCTCGACGTCGCTGTCGCAGGACCTGTACAAGCGGCACCTGAATCCCGGGGCCGGCGACCGGACGCTCCTGCGCGTGGCACGGCTGGCAGCCGTGGCCGGCGGCATCGCCGGCGTCGTGTTCTCGATCTACCTGCCCACCGTGGTCGAAGGGCTCAGCATCTTCTACTCGCTGCTGGGCGTGACCCTGCTGGTGCCCGTGGTCGGCGGGCTGTTGGTCGCGCGCGCCGGATCTCGCGAGGCGCTGGCGTCGATCGCCGCAGGCGTGATCACCTGGCTCGCGCTCCGCTTCGGCGGCCTGGCGTCACCGTGGATGGATCCCACGCTCGTCGGCCTGCTCGCCGCGACTGCCGCGTTCGTGGTGGCTCTGCGTTTCCGCCCGGCCACTGCAGGGGCCGGCTGAAGCCGGCCCCTGCGAGCGTCATGGCTGTGGCTGGCCGGACGCTCTCTGACCCTTGTCCGCCCTCCGCCGTGGGGGCCGGCTTTCCTGGCCTGAGCAGGGTCGAAGACGGCCGCCCGCGCCGTCGTACAATTGCGCTCCCCATGTCACGGCAGACCTACCGCATTGCCGTCATCGCCGGCGACGGCATCGGCCAGGAAGTGATTCCTGCCGGGGTCGACATTCTTCGCCGGGCCGCCGGGCAGGGCGGCTTCCGCTGCGACTTCACCGACCTGCCCTGGGGCTGCGAGTTCTACCTGAAGACCGGCCGCATGATGGACGCCGACTGGCTCGAGCGGCTGCAGGCCTTTGACGCGATCTACCTCGGGGCCATCGGCGCGCCCGGCGTGTCCGACAGCATCTCTGCCAGGGAGCTCCTGCTGCCGCTCAGACAGCGGCTGCGGCAGTTCGTGAACCTGCGGCCGATGCGGCTGATGCCCGGGATCGACTCGCCGCTGGGCGGACGGACGGCGGCGGACATCGACATGATCTGCGTGCGCGAGAACTCCGAGGGCGAATACTGCGGCATCGGCGGCCGCGCGCACATGGGGACGCCTGATGAGCTGGCCGAGCAGACGTCGATCTTCACCAGGCGCGGAATCGAGCGGATAGCGCGTTACGGGTTCGAGATCGCGCGGACGCGGCCGCGGAAGCTGCTAGCCAGCGCCACCAAGTCGAACGCGCTGCAGCACTCGCTCGTGCTGTGGGACGAGGTGGTCGAGGAGGTCGCGCGCGACTACCCGGACGTGACCTGGCGGAAGTACTACGTGGACGCGATCGCCGCGCGCATGGTCACGCACCCGCAGACGCTGGACGTGATCATCGCGTCGAACCTGTTCGGCGACATTCTCACCGACATCGGCTCCGCCATTTCCGGCAGCCTGGGCGTGGGCCCCAGCGGCAACATCAACCCCGATCGCACCGCGCCGTCGATGTTCGAGCCGATCCACGGCTCCGCGCCCGACATTGCCGGGAAGGGGATCGCCAACCCGGTTGCCGCCGTCTGGGCCGGCGCGATGATGCTGGAGCACCTTGGAGAGCCGGCCACTGCGGCGCGTGTCGTCTCCGCGATCGGGCGGGTGCTGGCCGAAGGGTCCGTGAAGACGCCCGACCTCGGTGGCGAGGCCACGACGAAGGAGATGGCGGCGGCCATCGCGGCCCACCTCGAGTAGGGCCGTCTGATCATGGGTGACGATGGCCGGGCTCGGCTGGAGGCGCTGGCCGGCCCCGGGGGCCCGCTCGAGATCCGCGAAGCGTTCCGCGCGCGGTGGGAGAAGGCGCGGGCCGGCCGGGCGTTCGGCCCGACCGAAGCGACCGTGGTCGAGCAGTTGCTGCCGATCCAGGCGCACGTGCTGGAGTGGCTCTACCAGCAGCGCGTGGACGTGGCGCCCGACGACATCAGCTGGCAGGACGCACCGCAGCCACGCGTGGTCGCCTACTTCGACATCACCGACGAGCAGTACCGGCTGATCGTCGAGGACCTGCAGCGGCTCGGCCTCGTGGACGTCCACTTCGACGGCAGCGCGGGGCTGACGCTGGAGGGCATCCGATTCCTGCAGGTCGTACGGCCCGAAGTGTAGGGCGCCGGGATCCCGAGGCTGCGGCGGATCCCGCGACGCTACCGTCGAGCGACCCTTCGCAGCGCTTCCTCGAACGGCCGGCCGAGATCAGGGTCCTCCTTCAGCTCGGCGAAGATCGCGATCCAGCGACGAACACGGTCGGCGTCCAGCCCTGTCGCCTGCCGGAGCACGGTACTCTCCACGTCGCCGAGGTCGCGCGGGCGCCCGGCCACGAGCTTGTAGACGATGAGATCGTCGGCCGAACAGGTCCGCAGATGGAGGCCGGGTTCGAACTCGAAGGTCGTTGCCCGATCGAGTACTTCCCGCTCGAAGTCGAACGCCGCCAGGGACACGTCGAGATCGACGCCGTTCGACGCGCGCAGGAGCAGTACCCTGTTGGCGAGCGCGAAGTCGCGAGCGTCATCCCTCCTGGACCGGAACGTGCCCAGGAGCGCGTTGATGACGGGGACTTCCTCGCCGTAGGCCGTCAGCACGGCGACATCGACGTCATGCGTCAGCCGCGGCTCCCCCCACCGCTGGACGACGAGGCCACCGATCAGGCAGGCCTTCCATCCGGATTCGTCGAGGAACGTGAGCAGCTCGCGGGCGGCCTCGTGCAACGGGTTCATGAGCGGCTGGAACGGAGTCTGGCAGTCGCAAACAACCGTTGATGCGCCACGAGCTCGGCGCCCTCCTCGTCGCGTGCGCCGGGTCGCCAGAGGTCGAGCAGCGCCAGGCTCATGCGACGCGCTTCGTCTTCGGTCATCGCCGCCAGCCTGGCGGCGCGCTCGGCGTCCAGGAGGCGTCCTGTGTTGCGCCAAGTGTCAACCCACTCCGGGAGTCCTGTTCCGTCGTGCGGATTGGTGGCCATCTCCCTCGTCAGGGAATTGTACGCCCGCGCGGGGCGAGCGGTAAGATTGGCGCGTGCGCGCGGGAGACTATTGGAACGTGGTGACCGTGGATCGCTCGGGGGGCCTGCTTGATCGGTTCGTGGCGTTGCTCCGCGACAACGACGTCCGGTTCTGTGTGATTGGCGGCCAGGCCGTCAACGCCTACGCCGAGCCGATCGTCAACCTCGACCTCGACGTGGTGATGGCGATCGACGACGTGGACAACGTCAACCGCCTGCTTCCGGGTGACTACTCCGTGGAGCGCTTCGAGCAGAGCGTGAACGTCACCGCCGCCGGGAGCGATCAGCCGCGGAGTCGTACATGATCCACTGGGAGCCGCCCTACCGCGGCGTGCTTCAATGCGGCCGCGGCTGACTTGAGGTCATCGCTCGTGGCCGCGGAGTCCGGGTGGCTCGCGGTCTTGTCAAACGCTATGGCAAAGGCAACTGGCGCAGGCTCAAGGCGGCCACGCTGGTCCGTCTCGCGGACGGCGGCATCAGGCGCGCAGAAGTCCACTGGTACGAGGCGCACGGCATCGGCAGGGTCCGCTGGAAGATCAAGCGGTTCCTCGACTGAACGAGCCTCGTTCCTGTTGTGCATCGACCCGGGGGCTCACGAGGATCTACAAGCGCGGCGCTTCTACGAAGTGCTTCCTGACGACGGGGCCTCGAGGAGCGACTACGTCCGCGTCATCGACGATTCTGGCGAAGACTACCTGTATCCCGCCGAGCGCTTCGTGGCACTCGAACTCCCCGCCGAGGTCCTGAGGGCCTTCACCGCACGCAAGGCCTCATGACCCGCGTGCTGTCGTCTGCGCAATCGAAAGACGCCTTCGCACCCTCGTTCCGTTGCAGTCACCGCGTCTCGAACCCCTGGAACCTCGGCAGTTCCCCGGTGACCACTCTGGCAAGCAGCCGTGCCTGGATCTCCAGCACCCGCCGGTAGTTGACCCGGTACCCGAACAGCGGATGCGTCACCCAATGCGACGCCGGCCCGACTCCAGTCGGACGGAACTGCCTCCCTCGGCCAGCTGAAGCTGGCTATGCGGGTCATCACGACGAGAGCTGGCCGCCCCGAGTGCCACTCCCAGGGCCCCTCTCGATCGGGTGCCATCGCTGGTCCACAGCCGTCTGCAGCCGCTCGGTGAACGCCGCGTCGCTCTCACCGTCGCCGACGCGAAGCGATGAGCCGATCGCGATGTGTACCCGATGACCGCTCCACGGCAGCAGGCGCTGCCAGGCGAAAGCCCGGCCGCGGGGCCAGATCTCGAACGCGCCGGCTATCGCCACGGGCACGACCGGCACGTTCAGGTGGCGTGCCAGGATCGCGGCGCCCTTGCGGAACGGCTTCACGGTGCCGTCGATCGAGCGCTCCCCTTCCGGAAACAGGATCAGCACGCGGCCGTGGCGGAGGCCGAACGCAGCGGCCTGCATCGCGGGCAGCAGGTTCACATCCGGATCCACGGGCACGACGTTCAGGCGCGACGCCACCCACCGGGTCAGCGGCGTCTGGAAGTACTCGGCGGCGCCGACGGAGAACTGCGCCCGGAAGACGCGAAACGGCAGCAGCGGCGCCATCAGGAACGGATCGAAGTAGCTCTGGTGGTTCGGGCAGATGATGAACGGACCGGCGGCGGGCAGGTGCTCGAAGCCGGCTATCCGCGTCCCGCCCAGACCTCTCGAGAGCAGACGCCCGAGGACCCAGAACAGCGCGGCCGTCAGGGGTCGGGGCTTCAGCAGCTCGGTCAGCTCAGGCGACGCGTCGGTCTCGCGCGCCAGCAGCCGATCCCAGGGGAGCCCCTCGCCCTGCTCTCCGGGTGCTGCCTCTCGAAAGGCAGCGGCAAGATCGCGCACGGTGAACGCCCGTTGCGCGGCCTCGGGAGACACGCGCACGCCGAAGCGACGCTCCAGCGTGGCCAGCAGCTCCACGCGCTCCATCGAATCGAGTCCAAGGTCCAGCTCGAAGTTCGAGCCAGGATGCACATCCGCGCCGGGCAGAGCGCCCCGGACGGCGGCGACGAGGCGCGCGAGGGTGGGATCCTGCTCGCCTCCTTCAGGCCGGCTCAGGCTGGCCCCTACATGTGCACCGGCCTTCGCCGCTTCGCGGCTTCGGCGAGGCGCAATCTCGCGGCGCTTGAGCTTGCCGGTCGTCGTCCGCGGCAGCGGCTCCATCACCACGTCGAAGCTCAGCACGCGCTTGTGCGACGGCAGCGCCACCGACAGCGTCTCGAGCTCGAAGCGGATCAGCTCCCGCGTGTTCACGATGCCGCGCTCTCGCAGCACCTCCAGGTCGGGCACGACGACGGCGTGCAGCCGTTCGGCCGAGGGCTGGCCGGGTACACGCACACCAAGGACGCACAACTCGCCGACGAACACCGACTGCCGGTAGTGCGCCTCGATCTCCTCCGGGTAGACGTTCTTGCCGGAGGCGAGCACGATCACCTCCTTGCTGCGCCCGGTGATGGTGAGCCGCCCCTGCGGGTCGACGCGCCCGAGATCGCCGGTGTGCAGCCAGCCGTCCCGGAGCGAGGCGGCCGTCGCCTCCGGCTTGTTCCAGTAGCCGGCCATCACGATCGGGCCGCGGATCAGGATCTCCCCATCGTCTGCACCACCCTCGCGCGCCGCGATTCGGACATCCACGCCGACGAGCGGCCGGCCCACGGACTCGATCGGATCGTCGGGCCACCCCACGGTCGCCGCGCCGGACGTTTCGGTCAGGCCGTACGCCTGCAGGATCACGAACCCCAGGTCGCGCAGGTCGCCTCCCACGGCCGGCTCGAAGCGCGACCCGCCGGAGATCAGAATCCGCATGCGTGGACCGAGCGCCCGATGCACGCGCCCGAACAGCCGCGGCCCGGCGTTCCACCCCCATGCCCGCAGAACGTGATTCACGCGCAGCAGCAGCCGGAAGAGCACACGCACGTGGAGCGGCGCCCTCCGCACCTCGTCCATCACCCGCTTGTGAATCAGGTAGAAGAACTGCGGCACGCACGCGAAGACGCTGATCTCCTCCTCCGCCAGCGCGCGCAGCAGCTCGGTCGTGTTCAGCGTCTCGAGGAACACGACCCGGGCGCCGATGGCGAACGGCAGCAGCAGGTTCGCGGTCTGCGCCAGCGAGTGGAAGAGCGGCAGCACGCCCAGCACCGAGTCGCGCTCGTCCACCCGGACGATCTTCAGGGCACCCGCACACTCGGCCAGCAGGTTGCCGTGTGTGAGCACGACCCCCTTCGGATCGGCGGTCGTGCCGGATGTGTAGAGGATCACGGCCGGATCGGACGGCGTGGCGGGACTCGGGGGCAGGACACCCGCATCGGTGCCGGCCGCCTGGCCGCCCGGTTCGACCAGCGCCTCGATCGGCACCACCGTGCAGCCGGTCATCGCCCCGGCGAGCCCCTCGAACTTCGGCGCGAACACCAGGACGCGCGCGCCACTGTCCGCCAGGAGCGTCGCCGCCTGCTGTTCGCGATAGGCGGTGTCGAACGGCACGGCGATCGCACCCAGACGCAGGATGCCCAGGTACGCGGCGCACCACTCGGCGCTGTTCCCGGCGATGAGGGCACACCGGTCGCCCGCGCCTACGCCCCGGCCGCGCAGACGCGCCGCCGCACGGGCGGCCATGTCGCCGATGTCGCGATAGGTGAAGCGGCGAACGCCATCCGCGCCCCGCACGGCTACAGCGGGCCGGTCCGGGAAACGGGCGATGAAGGCATCGATCAGCGCAGAGACGTTGTGAGTCTGGCGGGCGGCCACGGGAGATAGCTTACGGCGGAAGGCGGAGCGGACGGCTCGATGCTCGAGGCTCGGGCCTTGCGGCCCACCCCCGTCAGCTCACGGCGAAGGGCTTACGGCCATCGGCTCGGCCCACGGCTTAGGGCTCGCGGGCGGGACCGCCGCCACGCCATGCCGGTGAGGGCGGGGCGGGCGGCGGTGGCGTGTCAGGCGATGGCGCCCTCGGGTGGCGGCTCCAGCGGCGGCGCGGCCGGCGGCACGCGGGCGTGGTGGTTCCGGACGTTGCGCCATGTCATGAGCGCCGCGCCCAGGCCGATGGTCCACGCGAGGTACTCGAGGAGAAAGCCCACCGATCCGATCGTCCATCCGAGAACACCACCCACCATGAACCCGCCCAGGCCGATCAGCGCGCCGGCGATCGTCAAGGCCAGAATCGCCACGACGCCAATCGCCGCCGCCGCGAACGGGCTGTCGCTGGTGATGCCGGCCCGCTGACGGAGGAACTGACCCACCTGATACGCCGCGCCGCTGAAGCCGACCAGCATCACGACGAGCGCCAGCACGATCGCAAACGGCATCAGCAGCAGCACGGGGATCCCCACAATCGAGATGGCGAGCACGATCGTCGTCAGCAGCAGGAGCGGCACGAACAGCACCTCGGCGAGCAGCCCGATCAACCCCGACCGCAGCGGGTCCGCCGCCACACGCGCCCCGATCGTCTCGACCTGCCGGCCTCCCACGGCCACGACCAGGAGCACGGCCAGCAGCAGCAGCGACCCGCGGATCAGCGTGCCGATGACGCTGCCCACAGCCCACGCGCGCTGCCACCCGGCCCACGAACCCGGCATGTGGCCGTGCCAGGGCGGACCGCCACCGAACCCGACGTCGTTGACGCCGCCCCGGATCCGGGCACCGGGCGCGCGATTCAGCGTGCCGCCAACGACGGACACGTCGCCGCCCACGAACGCGTCGGAACCCAGGTCGAGTGAACCGCCAACCACGACGACATCGCCGTCCACGGTCCCGGTCACGTCGCCCGATCCGCCGAGCACCACGAGGTCGCCATCGACGATCCCGCTCACGTCGGCCGACCCGCCCATGGCCACCACGTCCCCCTCGACGTGCTGGTCGGCTTCCACCGTCACGCCGCCCCCGAACCGGACGAGATCGCCGCGAGTCGTGCGCCGCGCAGTTCCGGCTCGCGACCTGCCATCGTCGTCCCGCGCCGCCACCGCCGCGTCGCCAGCCGCCGCTCCGCCGGTCAGCTCGGCGAGCGCATCCGCGTCGAGGTAGGTCACCCGGAGCACGAGGTCCCCTTGCTCGCCCAGCCGATCGCGCACTTCCTGCGCTGTGGCGGGCTGACCGTTGATCGACACGACGCCGTCGCGCACCTCGACCAGCCGTACGCCTCCGGAAGGGTCGTGCGGCACCAGGCCCACGCCGCTGCTGAGCCCGACGATGTCGAAGTGGTTCCGCAGATCCGCACGCAGATCGGAGGTGGCCTGCGCGAGAACCGCGATCGCGCCCGCCGTCGCGAGCACGGCCACGACCAGCGCCGCCGGGACCAGCACCGCCCGGGCACCACCTCGACGTGCCGTTCGCGCCCTTCCGGCCGTCCGCGTGCCAACTTCGCCATGTGTCGTCATGCCCGTACCTCTCTTTCCTCGTGCTGTCGCCCGTTCCGCAGCAACCGATCGAACCCGTAGATTGCGGTGGCTGCCAGCAACTCGAGCGCCAGCACGATCGCCGCCGTGCCCGGCGCGGCCAGGACCCCCGCTACCGTCGAGCCCACCTCACCCGCCACCACCCACCACCGCACGCCCGCGGTGACCGACGCCGCCATCCACACCAGCACATCCGCCAGCAGGGCCGAGCCGCGCGCCACGAGGTCGAAC